>CAYMQI010000021.1:0-14489 GCA_964392715.1 uncultured Pseudomonadales bacterium
GGCAGGGGCGCTAGTTTCTTTGACTTATAGGATAGTTTCTGGTATAGTCGAGTTCTTCGGTTGGAAATTCCCCTTTGATGGCGGAAAATGCGATTCTCGCCGCGGTTTAAGTAACTAAAGGATTTATGTCCTATTCATTTAATGGGCGTGGTCGTCCAGCGCGCTCGCGCCACTCGTTTCGGCCTTCCTCCCGGTCTTCGGCTAGATTTGGGCGGCGGCCACAGCAGTCACGGATTAACAGAGCTGCATACGTGAGCGCTCCTTTGGCGTTCATGGCGGAAGAAACAGAGGCAGTAACCAAGAGATTTGAAGATTTTGGATTGCCTCAGGTGCTACTTGCCAATGTGGTGCGTCATGGTTATAGCAAGCCGACGCCAATTCAGGACCAAGCGATTCCGGCGCTTACGGCCGGGCGGGATGTGGTGGGGATTGCCAATACCGGCACGGGTAAAACGGCGGCTTTTTTGCTGCCCCTGATCCAGAAGGTGATGCTAGAGCGAAATCAAAGGGTGCTGATTGTGGCGCCAACCAGAGAGTTGGCGCTACAGATAGTGGAAGAGTTTGGGGCGTTTACCCGGGACCTTGGCCTGGGGGTGGCTTTGTGTATCGGCGGGGCGGGCATTGGTGGCCAGATGCAGCGGTTGAGGGAGAGACCGAATTTTGTGATTGGGACCCCGGGCAGGCTGAAAGATTTGATCAACCGAGGCGTGTTGAGGGCGGAGGTGTTTGGCAATATTGTGTTGGATGAGGTGGACCGGATGCTGGATATTGGTTTTCGCCGGGACATTTTGTTTTTGATTTCCAAGTTGCCCAAGAAGCGGCAGGCGGCGTTTTTTAGCGCGACGATGAGCCAAGAGAGCGAAAAGATTATGAGGGAATTATTGACAGATCCGGTGACGATTAGTGTCAAAAAACGAGAAACTCTCGAGCAGATCCAACAAGACGTGGTGACGATTAAGCAAGGCGAGAGTAAAGTCGAAGTGCTTTACAAAATGTTGCTTCAAGATGGCTTTGAAAAAGTGCTGGTGTTTGGCAGGACTAAGCATGGGGTCCGCAAACTTGAGAGACAGTTGTTTGAGCGAGGGATTCGGGTGAGCTCGATCCACGGCAATAAAAGCCAGAACGCCAGGCAGAGATCGCTGGAGGAGTTTAAGGAAGGCAGAGTCCAAGCGCTACTGGCTACGGACGTGGTGGCGCGGGGGATTGATATTGACGGAGTGACGCACGTGATCAACTTTGACGAGCCGATGACTTACCTTGATTATGTGCACCGCATCGGCAGGACGGGCCGGGCGGGTAAAATGGGCAAGGCGTTGACGTTTGTGACGTAGGAAGCCGAGGAGATGAGGGTGATTTAAAGTTGCTGGCTGCTTATGTTTAGGGGGCCTGTGGGGTAAAATGGGCTCAAATGGATTACTTGCAGGCAATGATGCTGGCGGTGGTTGAGGGGATAACGGAGTTTTTGCCGATCTCTTCGACGGGGCACCTGATTTTGGTGAGCAGGATATTGAGGGTTGCCCAGACGGAGTTTGTGAAAAGTTTTGAGATAGTGATTCAACTGGGGGCGATATTGGCGGTAGTGTGTGTGTACTTTAAGGCGGTGATAAAAAACGTCAAGGTGTGGAAGAGAGTGATGGTGGCTTTTGTGCCTACTGGGGTGATCGGTTTTTTGGCTTATCCATTCGTAAAAAATTATTTACTGGGCAATGATACGGTGGTGGTTTGGTCGCTTTTTTGGGGAGGGGTGGCGATGGTGGTGGCGGAGAAGTTGATGAGGAGCAAAGACAAGAAAATTGGGGCGGTTGAGGAGCTAAGTTTGGGGCGGGCGGCGCTAGTTGGGGGAGTTCAAGCGCTGTCGATAATCCCGGGAGTGTCGAGAGCGATGGCGACGATCTTTGGCGGGATGGCGGTCGGTTTGGACAGAAAGAGGGCGACGGAATTTTCTTTTTTGCTGGCAGTACCGACGATGGTGGCGGCCACCGGATTGGATCTTGTTAAAACCAGATGGTTGTTTACCAGCAAGGAGTATGTGATGTTGATGATCGGTTTTGGGGGGGCGTTTATTTGTGCCTTGATGACGATCAAGTACCTGATTGCTTTTGTGCAGAAACACTCTTTTGCCGCGTTTGCGGTGTACCGAATGGTGCTGGCGGTTGGCTTTTGGCTGATTTATAGGTGATCTATTGATTTGGGTGTATGGATCATGCTAATCTGGCGTGTGAAGAAAATGTGGAAGAAGTACTACCAGGGACAGCGGGGATTGATCGGGGTGAGTTTTTTGATTTTGTTTTTGGAGCTTTTGGTGGTGCGGTTGGTGGGGACGGAGATTAGGATTTTTGCTTATTTGTCTAACTTGGTGTTGTTGGCGGCGTTTATTGGGTCGGGAATGGGCATGCTGATCAAGAGAAGGCTGTCGCCGGTGGTAAGCATGGCGGGGGTGTTGGCGCTGACGATGGTGTTGAAGACGAACTATATTGTGAGATTGCCGAGGCTCGAGTTTAAATTATTTTCGGGAATTAGCGAGTTGCTGTCGCCGATTGCTGATTCTTATATATGGCTGAAGCTGGATACTTATTCGAGATCGGGGATGGTGATTGGGATTGGGTTGACGATATTGCTGTTTTTGCTGCTTTTAGTGTTGTTTATGCCTTTGGGGCAGATATTGGGCCAGGAATTGAATAAGAGTAGACAGCCGTTACTGGCCTATTCTTTTAATGTGGCGGCGTCGATTGGGGGGATGTGGGCGTTTAGCCTGATGTCTTTTGGGGGGTTGTCGCCGTATTTGGGGTTGGGGTTGGTATTATTTGGATTGGTTTGGTTGGTTGGCCGAGACAAAGAGTTGATGACTTATTGGGCGATATGTATGGTGGGGACGGCGGTGCTGCTGTTGCCGCAAAATTCGGGGAAACAGCCGTTCCAGCAGCCGGTGACTTTTTGGTCGCCTTACCAAAAGCTGACGTTGTCGCTCGTGGAAAAGGATAAGGTTTATAAGCCCGATGGGTGGTATTTGGAAGTGAACAACGTTGGTTATATGGGGTTATTGGATTTGTCGAAGGAGGCGGTGGAGAGGGGCGCGGCGCTAGTCGATCCAGTGCTGACTGAGAAGGGTTGGGACAAGCGGTTTAGCAATCAATACGATTTGCCTTATATGGTGCAGCCTGGAGCAAAGAAGGTGTTGATTATCGGCGGCGGGGGCGGCAATGACGCGGCGGCGGCGGTGCGGGCGGGGATACCTCAGGTGGATGTGGTGGAGATCGATCCGCAAATAATTGCTATTGGCAAGAAGTACCATCCAGAAAAACCGTATAGTCAACCGACGGTACATGTTTACAACGATGACGGACGGGCGTTTATCCAAAATGGTGGAAGCGGGTATGACGTAGTGGTGATGAGCTTGGCGGACTCACACACACTTAATTCGAGCCTGACAAATTTACAGCTGGATAATTACTTGTATACAGTGGAGTCACTGAAGCAAGTGAGGAAGATTTTGAATGACAAGGGGATTTTGTTTTTGAGTTTTGAGGTACCTAAGCTGTGGATTGGCAGTCGGATGCATGAGACGGTGAAGCAAGCTTTTGGGGTGGAGCCGAGAGTGTTTGAGGTGAGGAGTGAAGGGGCGTATGGCTGGGGTGGAGTGGTGTTTTTGGTGGGGAAGAATGGGGCGGCACTGGATGAGACTGTGGCTTTAAACGAACCCTTGGCGGCATATATTAGTGAACACCGGGCGGATTATCCGGGGGAGCCGATTAATCCGCTGACCGATGACTGGCCGTATACGTATTTGGATAAGCCGAGGTTGCCCTTGTTGCAGTTGGTGGTGGCGGTGATTATTGGGGTGACGATGTTGGCAATAAAGGGAAGAGTATTTGCGGCACAGAAGTTAGATTGGGGATTTGCAGCCTTGGGGGCGGGGTTTATGTTGTATGAGTTTCAGAATATCAGCAAGTCGAGCTTGTGGTTTGGCAATACCTGGGTGACGAACCTGTTTATTATTACCGGGGTGTTGGTGTTTGTGTTGTTGGCTAATTGGGTGATAGCCAAAAGGGAGGTGGAGTGGAAGTGGATTGTAGTGGGGATGTTGGCGAGTTTGGGAATGCAGCTTTTGGTACCCTTGACTTGGTTTTATGGTGTGCCCCAATTGGTGAGGAATTTGGTAGTGGTGGTGTTTTTGTCGTCGCCGCATTTTTTCTCGGCGTTGATGTTTGCATATTTGTTGAAGCGGGCGAGGGTAAAGTCGGTGGCGTTTGGGAGTAATTTGTTGGGGTCGGCGGTGGGAGGGTTGATACAGATTTTGTCGTTCGTGTGGGGGATCCAGGCGCTACTATGGGTGACGATTGGGTTTTACGGGCTGGGGGCTTATTGGAAGAGGAAGTAGAGGGCGAGGTTTTGGGGTTTGGTAGAATGCACTTATGGAAATTCGGCAAGTTGATCCAGGGCGCGATTTAAAACAGGTGAGAATGGTGACGGTGAAGTCGTTTTCGGAAACACCTGACGCTTCAATTGATGAGTGGTTTTCGATGGAGGAATTGGGTAAAAGTTTGGTTGAAGGGCGGGGAATATGTTTTGTGGCTGTTGATAACGAAGAATTCGTTGGGGTGATACATGCAATGCAAGAGAACCCAATAAATGGGAGAGAAGGAATAGAGAAGTGGGTGATCACGAATTTAGCAGTGGTTCCAAGCGCGACCGGCAGGGGAATGGGAGGAAAATTATTGGTAGAGATTGAGAGGGAGGCTAAGGGTCGTGGAGCAAAGAAAATGTTTGTCCATACGAACTTGGATGATGAGCGGGTGATACATTTCTATGAAAAAAATGGATACGAAAAGGCTGGAGAGATTAAAGATTATTACTACGCAGGGTCGGCAGTGTTTTTGCTGAAGTATTTATAGGATGGCCTAGACATTACTTTGGGTGAGATTGGAGATAGGTGGAGGGGAATCCTTGGAAGTTAGAAAGAAGAGAGCGTGGTAATCGTCGACTTCGTGGTGACGGCCAGTATTGGGATCGGTGACTTCGTTGACGTCCCACCAACGGCGCTCGAACTCAAGAATGGTGAATTGCTTGTCGATACCTTTGTTGTGATAGGGATTGGCGAGGGTGAGCCAGTTCTCTCCGGTGGAGAGGCCGGTGACGACGCTGTAGTGGCCGGGGTCGTCGTCGCTGTCTTCGGACTCCCCCTCTTCGTCATCGTCATCGTCTTCAAAATTGCCCTGCCACTCGACGCCCACCGGGAGGAGGAGGTCGTTTATAAGTTGGGAAAGCTCGGCGAGGGTGGAATCCCTCTTGTACCAAAACTGGAGGGAGGGGAGGAGGATTTGAGAGGCGGTGGCCATGCCTTCAAGAAAAATGCCGTGGGTTTTGACGGTTTTGGTGATGCCGGCGGCGGTGACGATGTCGTCTTGGTTTAAGTCGATGCCGTGAAAGCTGGCGAGCATGGCCAGGCTAGCCGGGCCGCAATAGAAGTCATTGGGCTGGCGCAAACGCTTCATTTGGGGAAAAAGGAGGTTAGGGGAGTTGTTTGGCATATTTACTGAGGAGGCTTGCGAGCAAGTCTCCAAATTTGAGGCCGTGCATGCCAGCGACTTCGGTAAAGGGGAGACCGGGATCGGGGCCGAAGGCGGTGTTGGGGTTACTGTCGGTGAAATAGGGAGTGTTGGTGGATTCGTCGACCCGGATGTCAAACTTGGCGTAGTCTTTGTGGTAGAGGCCGTTGAAGGCGGTGATGGCGAGTTTGCTCACCTTTTCGGTGAGGGCTTCAGCGACGGGTTTGTAGGAGTAGGCGTGGAGGTCCTCGTAGGACTCGATGCTAGTGAAGTAGTGTTTGCCGTCCGGTTTTTTGCGGAAAACTTTTTGGCCTAGAAGCACGTGCTTTTTGGTGCCGTCGTCGAAGACGCAGGCGGTGATTTCGGGGCCGTCAATAAAGCGTTCGACGATAACGGGCATTTTGTAGGTGGTGATCATGCGGTCGACTTGGGACCCGGCGCCTTTGAGGGTTTCCTTGACGGCGGTGTTGTTGATGCCGACGCTGCCGCCGGAGCCGTTTAACTTGACGATCAAGGGAAGTCCTAGAGTGTCGTCGATGTTGGTGGCCGCGCGGCGGATAAACTGGAAGGCGGGGGTGGGAATGTCGTAGGCCACGAGGAGGCGTTTGGTGAGATTTCTATTGTTGCCGATGACCATGCCTTCCATGCCAGCGCCAGTGTAAGGGAGGTTGGAAAGTTCGAGGCTAGCGGGAACTGAAGTCTGGAGGGCGTCCTTGCCTTTGAGGGTGTCGACTAAGTTGACGATGAGGTCTGGTTTGTCGACTAAGAGGTTGGTGAGTAAGTATTGGTCGCCGGGGAGGCCTTTGGCGGGGATACCCAGGGATTCGATGATTTTGACGACATCGGCGGCGCGATCTTCGACCTCAACTTCGGCGTAGTAGGCGTTGGCGGTGGGGAAATCGGCGCGCTCGACTTTGGAGTAGGCAACGACGACGAGCTTGAGCTTTTTTAAGGCGGATTTATCGGTTGATAGGCGGATTTTGGACACAGGTAATTGTTATCACACGCAAAAGTGAAAAACAATTAGGAGTAAGCGTAAGGTTACTCATTTTGCTGTGTGAAAATTTGTGCCATAATCGGCGGTATGAATGATGTGCCACGGGGAGTACGCTACGTACCAATTTCGAAGTTGACCTGGAGGAGGAAAGGCCAGGGCAAAGGGTTTGTGTATGTGGATGAAAAGGGTAAGGCTTTGAAGAAGGCTGATATGGAACGGGTGAAAAAATTGGTGATCCCGCCGGCTTGGGCCGAAGTGATGATTTGCCCGTTGGAGAACGGTCATATCCAGGCGGTAGGAATGGATGACAAGGGGAGAAAACAATATATTTATCATCCGAAGTGGGTGGAGCAGAAGCAGCAGGCCAAGTTTGATGGGATGGTGCGGTTTGGGGAGTTGTTGCCCGAGCTGCGGGCGACGGTGACCGGACATATGCGGCAGCGGGAGTTGACGCGCGAGCGGGTGCTCTCGACAGTGGTGTGGCTGCTGGAGCACACATTTATCCGGGTCGGGAATGAAGTGTATGAAAAGGAAAACCAGTCGTATGGGTTGACGACGATGAGGGAGAAACATGTGAAGGTTCGGGGGGAGAGCGTGAAGTTTGCATTTAAGGGGAAGAGCGGAGTGTACCATGAGCTATCGATCCGGCATCCGAGAGTTTCGGAGACGATAAGAAAATGCCTGGAATTGCCGGGGTACAAGATCTTTCAGTATTTAGACGCGGATGGGGAGAGACGGCGGGTGGATTCGCAGGAGGTGAATGAGTACTTGAAGTTGATTACGGGAGAGGAGTTGTCGGCCAAAGATTTCCGGACGTGGGGGGGGACGACGTTGGCGGGAGAGAAGCTTTATAAAGTGGGCAGCCCGGAGTCGGAGGCGGCGGCCAAGAAAACATTGGTGGAGATGTTTCGGGAAGTGTCGGAACACCTGGGCAACACGGCGACGGTATGCCGGAAGTATTATGTACACCCCTTGATCGTGGAGAGTTATGAAAAAGATAAGCTAGTGCCCCACTTCAGGCGAGTGTTGGGGCGGTATGAGGCGAGGCCGGGGAAGTTGAGGGCGAGTGAGGAAGCGGCGTGGACGTTGCTGAAGAAAAAGTAGGAAAGGTAAGAATGATTAGACGGTTCGATGGCTATATAGCTGGATGGCTAGGCCAGTTTGAGGCCGCTCAAGGTGATACCGGAGACGGGAACTTGGAAAGGTTTGGCTTTTTCCGGCTTTTTTTTGAGCTTGACTGAGCTATCGATCCAGATGGAGCTGTCCGTGCCCACGTCTTCGGCGAGTTTGGAGGCGACGTTGACGGGGTTGCCGGCGATGTCTTTGCCGCCTTCAGTAAGGGGGAAGACGAAGACTTCGCCTTGGCTTAGACCGAGGCTTGCCTGGTAGTCAGCTGTGGTGAGCTTGTCTTTTAAGGAAAGGGCGCAGGCTAATGCCTGGCTGGGGTCGTCGGAGAGAAAGATGCCGAGGCTACCGTTTGATTTGATGGTTTCCAGGTGGTGGTCTTTGATTTCTTTTTGGACGATGGAGTTGGCGAGGATCCAGTGGGTGAAGTGGTCGAGGAGGAAAGGGTGGTGGGGGTGGTTGATTTTGAGCAGGAGGATGGTTTTGGTTTGAGAGAAACGGTTGCAAAAGTCATAGTCGGCTTTGGTGGCGGTTTGCCCCATGCGATTTAGGAGGTCGAAAAAGTCTTGGGAGAAGGGGAAGGGGTAAGTGGCAGAGGGAGTTTTTTGGGCTTTGGCCCCGCTCCGCGAGGTTTTCGGGCGGGTGGCGGACGGGGTGAGGGTGAAGACGTGGGTGTTTAGGTCTTTGACAAAGGTCTTGGCGGCTAGTTGTTGGTGGCCGGGAGGGAGGCGGGAGTGGGTTTGGGAGGTGAGGGTGATGTCGCCGCCTTGGGTATGGGTTTCGGCGAGCTCTTCGACGAGGTCTGCATCCGGGCCAAAGAGACCACCGCCAAGGCTGATGAACTTACCGTAATGGATACCCAAGCCGAGGCGGACGGGTAGGGCGGCAATTTCGTGTTGGGCGGCCAACATTTGGTCGATGACGGCGCTCGTGGGGATGGAGTCTTGATAGAACATTTGGGTGTTGTCTGCGGCCCAGACCCCGATGGGTTGGCCACCGATAGCCTGGCCGTAGGCGGCGACGATGACTTTGGGATCGTGGACCAGTTTCATGACTTCCAGGAGAGTTTTTTGTTGGGAGATTTTACTTAAGCCGGCGGAGTCGGAGCTGACTGTAGTGCCGGTGACCATATGGGGGGCGAGGATGTCTTGGTGGCGGCGGGCGGTGTGGCTGCCGGTGGCCCAGTGGAGGATTAAGGGCAGGGGAATTTCGCCGGCGATGTCCTGGCTAATGTCGGCGATTTGGGGGGCGATGGTGCGGCGGGCCATATGGAGTAATTCCTAGCGTTGTTTCTTGGTTTCGAGTTTGCGGTCGATGACTTTTTTGGCGAGTTTGACGGCGATGCTACCGCCGGGGATGACCATACCGGCGGCGTCGGCGCCGACGTCGAAGAGGAACTGGGCGTCGAGAGCTTTGCCCAAGTATTGTTTGAAAGTTTTTTGGCCGGTTTGGAGGGAACCGGTGAGGGCGTCGATCTCGATAAGGGCGGTTTTTTGTTTGGATTTCCAGGTAAACTGGAAGGCATAGACGGGGTGATAGTAAAGATCGATGTGCTCGACCCGAACGCTTTCTTCAAAAATTTGGTCGGCTTTGATGGCGCGGATCATTTTGCCCAGAGACTCGCGGACGATGGAGGAGGCTTTGGCTTCGGGAGGGACAATGATGGCGCCATCGGGAACGGCTGTGGCGAGGGAGTCGGGGAGGTGCTCTTTAGCCTGGTAGTCGAAGTATTGTTTGAGAGAAGGATCTTTAGCTGAGGTGAGGCCGCCCACAAAAACATCTTCCTCTTCTTCCTGAGTGCAATGCTCGGTGACTTTGAGGTCGAAGTGACCTGAGGAGACCGAGTTTTTTTGGTCCATCAAGGTAACGGCTTGGACTTCGGGGCCTTGAGTGGGGACGTGGTAGTTGGCTCCCCGGTCGTAGACGTAGCGGGAGTGGTATTTTAGGTACCAGAAAGGTTGAAAGCGGAATTCTTGGTAGTTAAGTTCGAAGTCTTCGTCTTTGGGTTTTTGGAGGAAGCTGGCGACTTTGTTGACGGTGCCAAAGGCGTCGAGTTTTTTGGCCCAGGCTTGATCTTCCGCCTCGGCTTGTTTGAGGCGAGGCGGGTAGAGAAAAATGCGTTCATCGGCGAGCTGGATATCCATAGGGGCTTATTATATCAGGGGTGGGGATTTTCAGTTATCGGCTGTCAGTTGCCAGCTTTCAGCCAGTGGTTTTTTGGAGAAGGGCGGCAAGCGGAGTTGGCGGGCGGGCGGGGAAAAGGTAATATGTGGACATGAAGACGGCTAAGGGTCGGGGGCGAAATAAGGAATGGTTGGTGGTGACTGGAATTTGCCTGGTAGTGTTGGTGGTTTATGCGAATGTGTTTGGCAATGGCTTGGTGGCGGATGATTGGCAGTTTGTTGAGAACTGGCCGGCGACGGCATCGTGGCGGAATTTGCCGAAGATTTTGGCGGGGGCGGTGCCGGTGGGGCACGAAGGGGTATTTAGGCCGGTAAGGGGCTTATTGTATTTGACGGCGTACCAAGTGTGGGGAAAGGAAGTGTTTTTTTATCATGCCTTTTCAGTGGCGGTGTTGCTGGTGAGTATGTTATTGGTCTATTTGATAGTCAAGAAGTTGACGAGAAAATGGGAAGTGGGGAGTGTGGCGGCCTTGTTTTTTGGGCTAACGCCGGTGCATACGGAGGCGATCACCTGGATCTCGTCGAATTTTGATTCGTCGGGGAGTGTTTGGGTGCTCCTGTCGTTTTATTGGTGGGTAGCCAAGGAGAAGCCGTGGCAGAAGGCGGCGGCGGTGGGGATGGGTGTGGTGGCGCTATTGGCAAATGAGGTGGCGGTTGGTTTGGTGTTACTAATAACGGCTTATGAGTGGATTTGGAATAAGAAAAAAGGCAAGGAGTTGGTGAAAGTGGTTTGGTGGTGGTGGGCGCTGGCTGCGGCTTACTTGATCTTGAGACTGGGGATAATTGGGCGGGGACGGGGAGAGTTTTTGGCGGGGAGTCCGATAGCTAACAGTTTGCTCTCGGTCTATGTGTGGTTTGAGTATGTGAAGTTGATGATGGTGCCTTTGAAGTTAAGTTATGTGCATGAGCTGATTTGGGGGGTTGGAAATTTGAATTTTGGGGGGTTGGGGCTGGTGGAGCTTGCGGGCGGCTATTGGAGGCAACTAAATTTGTGGGTGGCGATAGTGGCGGTGGGATTGGTGGGGTGGTTGGTGGTGAAGCTTAGAAGGCGAGAGAGGTTGGTGAGCTTTGGAGTTGCCTGGATGGCGTTGACGCTGGTGCCGGCGGTGAATTTAGTGCCGGGGGCGATGATATTTGGAGAGAAGTACACTTATTTGGCGTCTGTCGGGTGGAGTATGGCGACGGCGGGGATTTTGGCGTGGGGGTGGAATAAGTTAGACAAGGTAAAAAGAAAAGGGTTGGTGGTAGGTGTGGCGGTGGTATTGGTGGTGTTTGGGGTGGTGACAATAAGACGAAACCAAGAATGGAAGAGTGAAGTGAGTCTGTGGCGGGCGGAGACGAGGAACAATCCAAAGGCAGGCAGAGCGTGGATGGAGTTAGGGCTGGCTTATGAAAAGACGGGCAAGCCGGAGGAGGCGGTGGAGGCTTATAACAGAGTGATTGCCAAGAGTCCGGATGTGGATGCGGGTTATCTGGCGGCGGCGGCGATAAATCAGTCCCGGGGTAATTATGGAGCGGCCGTAGGTAATTATGAGGGGTTGGTGGCGGTGGCGCCCAATGATGGGAGCGCGAGGTCGTTTTTGGCTTATTTGCGGCAGGTGTGGGCGCAAAAATTAGTGGATCAAGGAGAGGGTAGACTGGCGGTGGCGCAGTTGAAGAAAGCAATGGAGGAGGATATTGGTTTGCAGCTGGCGGGTGAAATCGGGAAGATTTGTAGAGCTGATCCTGGAGCTTGTAGAGAGTGAAGTTTTTGTTGGAGGCAGTGGGGAATGGGGGTATAGTGGAGGTATGGAAGGGGCGAGTAATCAGCAGGTTTCGGTTCAGGCGCAAGCGGCGGTAGTAACGTGCCCGGTGTGTCATGTGGGTGTAAAGCCAACGGATTACTTTTGCGCTAACTGCGGAAGGGAACTGCACGCCAAGCCAAAGTCGGTGAGTTTGGCGAATCAGCTGGCGGTATATGTGGGGAGTTTGCTGCTGCCACCTCTTGGATTCGTCTGGGGATGGCGTTATTTAAAGCAAGAGGGGAGTGAGTCTAAAAGGGTGGGGTGGGTGGCGATAGTGTTGACGGTGGTGTCATTGGTGGCGGCAACAGCGTGGACGATTGCGACAATAAATACGGTGAATGAGCAAGTGGCCAGACAGATGGAAAATCTGCAAGGATGGTGAGGCTTTTCCGGGTAGGTTATCAGGGGATATTTTGTTAGACTCTTAGGTATGAAGTTTGAAGCCCTGCCCGGCAAAAAGCACCCTCCGGGAGCGGTGGTTGAGGAAGACGGGGTGAATTTTGCCTTGTTTTCTGAAGATGCCACCGGAGTGGAGTTACTACTGTTTGAGGAGCCGACTGACAAAAAGCCGGTGTTTACCTACGTGTTTGATCCAGAGGATAACCGAAGTTATTCTTTTTGGCATGTTAAGGTGGTGGGGGCAACAGCGGGCATGGGTTATGCCTACCGAGTGGATGGGCCAGACGAGCCGCAGAACGGGCATAGGTTTGATAGGTCGAAAGTGCTGGTGGACCCGTACTCGAGGATTAACGTGCATACGCAGCCGACCTGACGGAGCGCCTGGACCTGAATTGCCTTTCCATGCGAGCTGCTTACCAACAACAGCCCTTGAACTCGCGGCTGGTGTGCCGGCGGCGGTGGGTTCGGGAGATAATCTGTTGAAGTCGATGAGGAGCGTGATCGTTGGCCAGGAGGCGTTTGATTGGGAGGGAGACAAACCGATTAACCGGCCCAAGCAGGAGACTATCATTTATGAGATGCACGTGGCGGGGTTTACCAGGTCGAAGACGGCGGGAGTCCGGCATCCCGGGACGTTTTTGGGAGTGATCGAGAAGGTTGAGTATTTGAAGAAGTTGGGGATAACGGCGGTGGAACTACTGCCGGTGAATGCGTTTGATGAGACGGAGGTTATCCGGAGGATGCCGGATGGGACAATGCTTAAAGATTTTTGGGGGTATGCGCCGATCGGGTATTTTGCGCTGCATCCGGGGTATTGTGTCTCGGATGAGCCCTTGGAACAGTTGGATGAGTTTAGGGAGATGGTCAAGGCGCTGCATCGGGCGGGAATTGAAGTGATCTTGGATATGGTGTTTAACCATACAGCTGAGGGAAACCAGCACGGGCCGACGACGAGTTTTCGGGGGTTAGGTAATAAAGTGTATTACCACTTGAACCCCAAAAATCGGGGGGATTATGTGGATTTTTCGGGGTGTGGCAATGCGGTAAATGCCAACCACCCGATCGTTTCTAAGATGATCCGGGAATCCTTGGAGTATTGGGTGGCCGAGATGCACGTGGACGGATTTCGGTTGGATGAGGGGTCGGTGTTGTCGAGAAACCAACACGGCAACCCGGAGCCATACCCGAGGCTCCTTTGGGAAGTGGAGTTGTCGGAAGTGTTGGCTGACACTAAGTTGTTTACTGAAGCATGGGATGCGGCGGGACTTTATGAGGTGGGGTCTTTCCCTGGGTATCGGTGGAGTGAGTGGAACGGGAAGTACCGCGACAGCGTGAGGCGATTTGTAAAAGGGGATGAGGGGCAGGTGGCGGAGATGGCCAACAGAATAGCTGGGAGCGCCGATATCTACCAGAGAGGGAAAGAAAAACCGATAAATAGCGTGAATTTTGTGACGTGCCATGATGGATTTAGTCTGTATGATTTGGTGGCTTATAACGGGAAGCACAATGAGTCTAATGGTGAGGAGAACCGGGATGGAATTAATGAGAACTTAAGCTGGAACTGTGGAGCGGAGGGGGAGACTGAGGATGAGAAGATCAAGAAGTTGAGGATCCGGCAGATAAAGAATTTTTGGACGGTGTTGATGATGTCAATTGGGGTGCCGATGGTGTTGTCGGGAGATGAGGCGGCCAGGACGCAGAGGGGGAATAATAATGCGTACTGTCAGGACAATGAGATTTCGTGGTTTGACTGGAAGCGAGTGGAGGAGCAGAAGGATTTGTTGAGGTTTGCGCAAAAAATGATCGGATTTAGGCGAGGACATGGGGTGTTGAGGCGGCGGGAGTTTTTTAGCGGAGAGAAGAATGAGCGGGGATTGAAGGACCTGGAGTGGCATGGGTGCAGGCTGAATGGACCGGGGTTTGATAATCGTGGTTGTCGGGTGTTGTCGATGACTTTGGGGGCGATGGCCCAGGGAGAAGAGGACGTGTTTGCGGCGTTTAATATGAGCGAGCACGACGAGAAGTTTGATGTGCCAGAGTTGAAGGGGCGGAAGTGGTACATGGTGGTAAGGACGGATGAAGTGAGCCCGAATGATTTTTTGGAAGTGCCGGTGGTGGTGGAGGGACACGCTGTGGTGCCGGGGAGGAGTGCGGTGGTACTGGTGAGTCGGTGATTGTAGATGGTAGGCGGTGGGTCAAGTTTATAGGTTTTAGGTGGAGAGAGGAAGGGGCTTGTTTAAGATCGGTAAGGGTGGGGTGTTTGGACAGTGGGGGCGTTTTCTTTATACTGGAGATGATGAGAAAGGTGATAGAAATTATCAGATGGTTGGTGGGGGTGGGGCTTGCCGGGGTGGGGGTGGTGATGACCGTGGCGTTGGGAGTGGCGGTAGTAGTGGTGGTGGAGGTGGGGAATTCTGGGCGAGTGAAGGGGTGGTTGGCGACGAGTGGGGTGTAT
>CAYMQI010000022.1:0-7993 GCA_964392715.1 uncultured Pseudomonadales bacterium
ACTAAAGAAAATTAAGAGTACCGACAATGGGCTTTTCCAGAAAATTCAGAAACAGTTAGTGATATTCCAGCAGACTCCTAGTCATCCTTCACTAAGATTACATAAACTTAGTGGTGGTCAAGAAGATGGTTGGAGTATTTCCGTTGGCATGTCGCAACGAATGCTTTTTTATTATCGTCAAAGTGAGAGTGGTAGGGTGGTAGTGTTTTTTACCATAGGCAAACATGAAGAGGTGTATAGATAGGTTCCAACATCCCTTCGATTTGGCTCAGGACTACAGCTTTTACTAATCCCTGCAAATCCAATAAATTATTCTCCTCGAGAGAATGAGGTAGTTAGGAATGATTGATTCATTAAATTGTCAACCACCTTCTTCCACACTTACCTGGCAAAAGCAACATTTGGGCAATGTACATCACAGTATTGTGGGCATTCTCAAAGAAAAAAATGATGAAGTATTGAAATTAGAATACCTTGGTTCTGATAAGTTTTGGGATGAAAGTGATTTATTTTCCATTAATGGGGAACCTGTTTTAGTTTATCGTTTGAAAGATGATGAGTCCGTAGAGGTGGGGGAGAAGGTATTAGTGACAGTGACAGATATTTTTTGGGATACAAAACATGAACAAAGAATTCCCTTTGAAAACTGTGCTTGGACAATGAGAGTTTTTAATGCTGGTGAGATAAAACCATATACTTTTGTTCCTATGATTGAAATGGTTGAGTTCACAAAAAACTTTACTTTTTTATTTTTTTCAATCGCTACAGTAGTCATTTTGTTCTTTTGGTCACTCTCATTAAAGAGGGGAGTAAAGGTTAAGAAATAGGTTCTCATGTTTTCCACTAGTTCCTGTAGATGAGATTTCTAATTGATGAGGGTATGGAGGACGGTGGTGGCGCGGGCGTGGTCGCGGGGGAGGATCCCTTGCCACCAGCGGTACATGAGCTTCAAGTTGACGAGAATGCAGAGGGTGGCGAAGGTGATAAACAAGATGCGGGTGAGGCGGTTTTTGTTTAGGTGTTGGATGGCTTGGGCGAGAAAAAGATCCATGATCGGGTAGAGGTCGATCGCGACGCGGTGGCCGTAGCCGTCGCCATAGCTCCACTGCCGCCAGCTGGCGATGACGTAGGTTTGTAGAGCTAGAAAAATGACGGCCGGCCAGAACCAGGGTTTGTGTCTGGATTTGATGGCGCCGATGATAGCCAGAAGCCAAATTGGGCTCCAGAAAAGGAGGCCGCGCCTGGGGCTTAGGAGCGTGCCATACCAGGTGGGATCTGCCCAGTTAAAGCCTTCGCCGGGGTAAGAAAAGACCCAAGGGTGGCCCGTGATATAAAGATGGTAGGTGATTTGGGGGAGGAGGCTGATAAGGATGACTGCCAAGAGTGTTAGCCAAGCAGATAAGCTTGGCTTTTTTTGGCGAGTGAGATTGTAGCCGATGATAAAGACTAAAAGCAGAATGTGGGTGTTGCGGATCATGATGGCCAGGGCGGTGGTTAGGCCGAGGGCGAGGATGGTTTGAGGGGTGGGTTTGTTTAGCCAGGCTTTGGTGAAATAGAGTACGGCAGCGACGGCGGCAAAAGCAAAAGCGTGGCTCATCAAAGGACTATAAGCGGTGTAAGTAAGCAGGTTGGTGGCCAGGGAAATTAGGGCGATGGTGGTGAGGCTCGTCCGAGGGGAGGTTTCCTTTTGGTAGAGGCGCCAAAGTAAGATTAAACCGAGACTGGCGTAAACGCCGGCGGAGAGGCCGGTAAGCCATTGGAAAATGGGGCCGTAGCCGGTGATAGTGGCTCCAGTTAGAGCGGAGATGAGGTAAGCAAGCAGAAAGAAGGGTGCGACCATAAGGGCCACGCCCGGAGGGTATTTAATCAGGTAAGTGCCCGAGTTTTGCCAGTTGACCAGAGCTGGGTGGTCAAGTTGGTGGTGGGTGGGTTCGTATTTGAGGGGGTTGGTGATGGCGAGCTGGTGGTCGATAAAGAGGGCGGGTAAGTAGGCGTAGTAGCCAAAGCCGTCGGCGTTGATGGGTTGGTCGCGGGTGATGGCGGTATTGTGGACCAGGAACAGCAAGCCGGCTTGGAGGGCGATGAGAATGGAAGCAAGTGGCAAGGTGTGGCGTTTGGCGGTGAGCGAGAGCATTTAGATTGATTATAATCGTCTTTGGCGGCTGGTGGGGGCATTGACTTGGTCGACGGGGGGTGTGTATTATGCGCCGTGGGGTTTTATAGTGTTAAAGGAAGAAGAGGGACGAAAGTGGTCGAAAGTTTGGATAACTATTTAACCGGTAGGGAGTTGGAAGCCTTGGCAAAGTCGATTGATGAAATTTTAATCTTGGTTACCTGGGCTGGGCTGGGTCATCAGCGAGTAGGAGAGGCAGTAATCCAGGCGGGAAAGTTATTGGGAGTAGCAAATGTACAGCTTGTGAATATTCGTCCCAGGACTGATGGGGCCCATTATTTGGGGAGTAATGACCGATTGGTGAAAGGTGTGACTGAGTATGCCCAGCGGCATTCATGGCTACAGCGAACTTTGGCGTGGCCCTACAGCGCGGCCTTGGGGCGGCTATACGAAGAGCCGGTGGCGGAGGCACTTGAAAAAAATGTGGGTAGAGAGTGGTGGAGACAGCGATTTGGTGTTTTGGGTTTTCAACCAGAGGCAGGGTTGGGTTTGGGCAAGTTGTTGGAGAAGCATGATGCTTTCAAAGATATTTTTTATGGACAGGTGATAACAGATCATATGGGGCGGCGGCCCCAAGACACGACGGCAATGCTGTTGCCCCACGTGCTGTACGTGCCTGATGGGCGCACGGGAGACATGATAAGCGGAAGGCAGCAAGTGTACCGGAAGTGGTGGATGCGGTCTTTGGAAAATAGACACAGAACCAAAATCAAGATGTGTCCTCTGCCAGTGGACCCGAGGCTGTTGGAGGAGTTGGAGGTTTCGTCGCGGAAGTTTCGACTGGAGCAATTGGATAAGGACAACGAGCAGCCCTTAAGGATACTTTTTTCCCCGGGCGGTTCTGCACCAAGAGGACCGATGATGTTGGAAATGGCCAGAAAGTTTAGTCAAAAGATTGTGCCTGTTGTGGTGATGCAGCAGAGCGACAGATTGGCTAAATTGACCGATGAATTTGTGTCAGTTTTGGGTGAAGACCATGTTTTTGGAGAAAAAGATGCAGATGGAACGATCACCGCCTTTGTGGAAGTGCACAAAGCTGTCCTGCCTGTGATCCTGGTGACTAAACCAAGCGAGCTCTCGGCGATGTCAATGGTGGAGTTTAATAAGTTAGGGGGTGAGTTGGTATTTTATCTTAAACCGGTTGGAGATCATGAAGTGCAAAACTTAGATTTTCTGGCGGAAAAAGGTTTGATACCAAGCGAGGTTGACAACGAGGATTTGGTAGCGGCGATATTGAATGGTGAGTTGGAGGTGGCACAAAGATTGATTGGAGATCATCGGCTGTGGCGAGGGTTGAGGTTACCGGAAGATCCTCTGAAAGCGGCTGTGTTGATGGAGAAGGGGTATGAAATGGGGTTGTGGAAGCAGATGTATGAAGATTGCCTGCCGATCTTGAATGATCCTGAGGTGAGGGAGGACGGGGCTTTTGTGATTTGGAGATTGTGGGTACAGGGATTATTGGCTTCGGGTGGGAAAGATCAAGGAGTGGGAGGGTTTAGTTAAGTTCTAGGGAGGAAGTATTGATGGGTTGGTGGGTTTTGATGGCGGTGAGGACTTGGTAGGCGAAGGCGTAGGGTTTGAGCTTCAGGGCAATTTGGGCGGCGGTGAGGGCGTCGTCGTAGTGGTCCTGATTGTAGTGAGCCTGGGCCAGTGCCAGCCAAAGGTCCGGTGATTTGGGATAGAGCTTGATACTTTCGGCGGCGAAGGTTTGGGTGCGGGCGTAGTCTTTGAGGTAGTAGAGGAGGAAGTTGGCGTAGTTGACGCGCGTGGTGTAGAAAAGGCCTTTTTCGATGGCCTGCTGAAAGTAATAATCGGCTTGTTTTAGGTTGCCGTTTTTCATATTGATGATGGCGAGGTTATTTAAGTTGCCGAAGTTGGGGCGGATGGCGACGGAGGCGAGGACGTGGGGAGTGGCAGCCTTGATATTGCCCTCTTCCAAATAGATGGAGCCGAGTAAGTTTTGGAAGTAGTAGTTGCCGGGGTCGTGGGCGAGGTCGGAGAGGATCAGGGTTTGGGAGGTGCGCCAGTCGAAGGTGCGGATAAAAGTGCGGGCAGACAGGGTGGCCAGGACGATGGCGGTGATGAGGGTTGCTTTCCGATAGATGAGGCTCTCGTTGGGGAGTGTGGTGAGTAGGTAGCCGATGATGCCCAGAAGGCCGATTTGGGGAAAGTAAAACCAGCGGTCGGTGAGGGTGGTTTCGAGGGCGAGGATATGAAGGTGCAGACCAAGCCCGAGCCAGAGCCAGACAAGGAAGAAAAATAGGAAGCGGGCATGTTGGGGGGAGTGGTGGCGGGTGCGGCGGATGAGGGCAATAAGGTAAAGGTTGGTGATGACGACGATGATTAGGGGCAGGATGAAGTTGCCGAGTCCGAGTTTGTCGATGGTCCAGTGGTAGCCGTTGAGAATCAGGTTGGGGAAAAAGTAAGTTTTGAGATAGGCGGTAGCGATGGCCGGGGCGTGGAGGAGGCGCTCGGGGAGGGACAAATCGCCAAAAGCGGCCAAGGCCTGGTGGGCAATGAAGATGCTGGCGATTTGGATACGCAGGATGAGGTAGGCAATAACGGCGGCGCCTGAGGAGAGTAATACCGGTAGAAAGTTGGGGCGGGCAGCGATCCAGATATAAAGAGGAATGATAACGGCAAAAGCAACGGCGGTTTCTTTGCCCAGAAGGGCCAGAAGGAGAAGGGTGGCATAGGTAGCTAAGTAGATTAGTGTTGCTGACGTCGAAGGTCCGTCCTTTGACGTATGACGATTGAAGGTGGTGGAGAGGATGAGACTGGCGAGGCCAAAGAACATAAACAGAGCTTCTTGGGTGTTGGCGGCGTGGAGGATGACTTCACTATTGATGGGGTGGACGAGGAAGACGGCGGCGAGGATAAAGGCAAGGCCCGGCTTGAAGAAGTGCTTGAAAAGGAAAAAGACAAGGAGGGCGTTGACGGTGTGGAGAATAATTTGGAAGAGGTGGTAAAAAAGCGGATCGAGGCCAAAAAGGGCGTAAGTAAGGGAAAAGGAGGTGAGCATGAGCGGGCGGTAGAAGGGGCCGAAGCGTTGGTCTGATTCGGGGCGGAAGTAGGTGCTGCCGGCAAAAATTTGGGGGATGTTTTGGACTGAAGTGATCAGGGGATTGTTGATGATTTGGTCTTCGTCGTCGCTTAAGAAAAAACCGTTAAACAGGGAGTTAAAGTAGAGGGCAAGGCCAAGGAGAATTAGGATAAGGATAAAAGTTTTGCTGCGCGGGAGCATATGGGGGATAGTGTAGCAAGTTTTGGAGAACAAAAACGCCTCCAGATTTCGGGCAGGAGGCGTTTTAAGAGCCTATCTAAAAACCTATTTTTTACTGCAACAGATTAATTTTGGTTGCAACTGACTCAGCCTCATTCGAAGTAGCACAGGCTACTACTTCACTCGTCTTCGTCCGTTTCTCTCAAAATTCTTTCTGTTTCGCTACAAAACTAGGTTTTGAGATAGGCTCTCTTGACTGCAAAGAAAGTTTATTTCTTCTTTTTGCTGCCGCCGATCATGGAACCACCGGCGACTTCTGACCAGAGCCAGTAAAGACCGGAGAGACCAATGAGGACGAGAAATAGCTGTTCGAGTTGGGGAGCGGAACCGACTAACATATTAAGGAGGTTGATGTTGGCCAACCCGACCAGGCCCCAATTGATGGCGCCGAAGACGACGAGCACTTCTGCAATACCTGCAACGGATGGATATTTCATTAAACTCACCTCCTCTCTTGGGGGTGATGGGCAGTTAATGAGTTGTAAGACTAGTGTAGCAAATATTTGGTGATAAATGTCAAGGGGTTACAGGGGGAGACAAAAACCACTCGGTCAAGAGTGGTTTTGGAGAGTGATGTAGGGCTAGCTTACAAATTCATTGTGTAATTAAACGGCGGGGGTGTCAATTGGAACAAAAGGCGAAGGAAAGGGAACGCACACGGACAAAATGATTGTTAGTTAATACGGTAGTCATACAATGGCCATGCAGTTGACATAGAGCTGAAAAGTGATGGCGATGTGGCGGAATTGTGGTTGAAGGGCTAGGGGAGGATGAGGTTTAAGATGAATTGGACTATGGGGGAGATGATGCCGGAGATGGCCGAGGCGCCGGAGATGGGGATGATGAGGAGAATGAGGATAAAGGTGCCGTAGCGGTGGAGAAACAGGTCGACGGTGCGAGCCTCGTGGTGAGGCAATAGACCGACCAAGATTTTGCCGCCGTCTAGGGGGTGGATGGGAACGAGGTTGAAGACGGCCAACATGATGTTTAGGAAAATGGTGGGGATAAGCAGAGTCGCCAAAAGCTCCGGGACCATGCCGGCGATGGGGGCGAGGCGGAGGATCAGGCTAAGGGCGGCGGCCAGGGCCAGGTTGGCGGCGGGCCCGGCCAGGGCGATGATCATGGAGTCTCTTTTGGGGTTTTCCAGATTGTAAGGATCAAAAACGACAGGTTTGCCCCAGCCAAAGCGGGCAATGAGGAGAACTAAGGTACCAAGTGGGTCGAGGTGGGCCAGGGGATTTAAAGTCAGGCGGCCTTGGGAGCGGGGGGTGGGGTCGCCGAGGCGGTCGGCAGCAGCAGCGTGGGCGAATTCGTGGATAGTGATGGCGGCGGTCAGGCCCACGATCCAGAACAAGAAAACGAGAGGGTTGGTGGAGAGAAGGCTAAGCATAGGAAGTTGATTAGTTATTCGCGTCTAGCGTTTAGTTTTTAAGAGCTTTGAAAATTGACGGCTCTCTGGTAGAATAGGTGTCTCTTGATTTTAACCTAAAAGCAGTCAAGTAACAAAGAGGTTTTTATGTACCATGTTTGTGACAATTGCGGCCGGGGGGTTGACTACGGCCACAACGTCTCTCATGCCAAAAACAGGACCAGAAGACTAAGATTACCCAATCTTCATAGCGTCCGGGTGATCGTGGATGGAAAAGTGGTGCGCAAGAGATTGTGTAGCTCGTGCCTCAAGTCGGCCAAAAGGCCGGTGGATAAGGCGAGTTTTGGAAGACAAGAGTAAGCTGCGGTTGTTATTTAAGGTGGTAAGGGACGGAATGCTTAAAGGCGACGCGCTGGCAGCGGGTGAGGACTTTTTCGATTAGATTTTCGTCGAAGCCGAGTTTAAGAAGCTCCTGTTTTTTTTTGCCTTTTTCAAAATGAAAGTAGAGAATGGGGTCGGCCTGCTCGTATGAGAAGCAAAGCTCGGCCTCGTCGGTTTGGTCGGCCCAAAGGCCGGCCGAGGGGGCCTTTTTGATAATAGCCTGGGGGATTTGGAGGGCGGCGGCCAGGGCGTAGACTTGGGTTTTGAAGAGGTGTTTGATGGGCTCGGCGTCGCTGGCTTCGTCGCCGAAGCGGGTGAAGTAACCAAGGTAGTGCTCGGAGAGATTTTCGGTGCCCACTACCAAGGCGTCGTGGGCGGCGGCTTGGTCGTAGAGGATAAGCATGCGCAGGCGGGCGGCGATGTTGCCGGTTCTGGCAGTAGTTAGTGACGGGTCCTGCAGGGTGTTCGTGTATAAGCTCAAGACCTGTTTGGTGATGTCCTGGAGGGAGCCGATACCGATTTCGTGGACGTTTCTGCCTGGGATTTTAAGAAATTCTGCCAGAAGGGTGCTGTCGGCGGTGTTTTGTTCTGATGATTCGTTGCTGGGGAGCAAGAGGGCATGGACGTGGTCCGGGCCGAGGGCGCGGGCGGTCAGGGCGAGAGAGGTGGCCGAGTCGACGCCGCCGGAGACGGCGACTACGGCAGTAGTTTTGCCGGCCTGTTTAAACGTGTCGCGGATAAAGCCGGTGATGCGGCTTTCTTCTTCTTGGGGTTTGATGGCGGGGAG
>CAYMQI010000022.1:8093-10251 GCA_964392715.1 uncultured Pseudomonadales bacterium
GAGATATTGGTGATGGTTTGGCCTGGCGTCTGGAAGAGTGTCATGCCGGGCAGCAGCGGCTCGTTGTGGTAGTTGGCCCTGGGGTAGACCCAGAAGGGCATTTCGGACAGGAGTTCTTGCCAGTGGCCCCACTTTTGAAAACTGGCGAGCTGGTCGGAGCCGATCAGGAATTGGTAGCTGGTAATTGGTAATTGGTAATCAGTAAGGTTCATTTTTTCTTTTAGATAATCGGGATTTTGTTTGAGGGCGTGGAGGGTGTCGTAGGTTTGGCCGGAGAGGTTCAAGTCGATTTCGATGGGGCAAAGTTTTAGATCGTAGATTTTGGATCCTAGATCGTGGTTGATAAAGTTAATGAGGAGTTTGGCCATTGCCAGACGGTGGTGTGCTGGGGCCAGGTCTTTGCCAAAGGCGTGGTTGATAGTGGGCAGCAGCCAAAGCTCGTCGGTGATGGCTGATTCCAAAAATTCGGCGATGACCAGGGCGTGGCCTAAGTGGGGCGGGTTGAAAGAGCCGCCAAAAAGAGTAACTTTCATGCAAAGGATTTTAGCAGTTTATATTTACACTTGTTGAGGTAAAATTCCTGACTATGAGGAGTGAAGTGTTAAGAAATTGTGTGGGCGGACAAGTTACCAATTTAAGGGAAGTTGTTGGGGCTGGTTTGGTGGCGGGGGACAGAACCCATTTGGGAGAGGGGGTTTTTGTTAACTACAAGATTGTTCACGCGTGCAAAGGGTTGGCAGCTTCAAGGCTTAGCGTCGAGTTTAATGGAAGAAGGGTACATCACGGGGAGACTCACTATTTAGTGAATCTAGAACCTCAGGAAGTTGCCTTGATGAGATTGGGTTTGGGTTTGCCTGAGAAAGGACAAGCGATGATCAGCACAACAGCGATTGTCGCTCGGGCTTTTAGAGGCTTGGGCTTGGCGCACTCTTTGATTGGAATGACTGATTTGTTGGCGTGTGACCTGGTGGGTAGATTTGAACCTCAACTTGTTGATGTTGAGGTGGTGTGCGAGCTCTTTCCGAGTGCAACTGAGAATGAATGGGGGCAAAGGCCTAGTTTTTTAGATCAAATTAGATGGTTTGAAAAAGTCGCAGAAATTGCTAGGGGTATGGGTTATAGGGTGGGAGAGAGCACGATGACTAAAGTAATTAAAAGTCATTGAAAGAAATGACCCCGTGAGTTTTGGGTTGTTGATAAATGGTTCGCGAAATGGTCTACTGGTGGCTAGTATGGACAAGAGGAAGGCGCTAGTGCTGGTGGGAGTGTTGCTGTTGGTGGCCCTGATAGCAGCGCTGGTTTGGTGGTTATTGTCGAACAAGGACCAAGTGGGTGAGGTGGCCGGTGAGATGAATCAAACCCCCAAGTCGGTGGTGATCCTGAAGATCTTTACTCCCCAGGTGGAAGTGCTGGTGCCGGGGGATAGCGATTGGAGAGCGGGGGTGGATTTGGAGGAGCTGTTGGCAGGCACGAGGATCCGCACGGACGCGGCGGGCCGGGCCGAGGTACGTTTCCCCGGGGGGACGGTGACGAGGCTTGATCATAACAGCGAGATTCTGATGGAGACGGTGCAGGAGGCAGAGCAAAAGTATGGAGTGGAGCTTCTCAAGGGTAAGATTTGGTCGAGGGTATCGCGGGTGTTGGGGAAGATTACCTATGAGACCAGAACCGCCAGGACGGTGGCGACGGTGCGCGGGACAGAATATGGCCACGAGATCTTTGATGATTTTGACCGGGTGGTGGTGGCGGAGAGCCAGGTGGAGGTGGTGTGTGTGGACGGGGTGGACAATGAAATGTTGGTGGGCGATGTAACGGTGACCGAGTGGAACTGTGGCGGACAGGAGCCGGAGAGCGAGGAGTCGAGCATAGATGAGTTGATTGAGGATGAGTGGTATAAATTCAATCTTTATGACGAGGGAGCCTGGGGTGAGGAGGAGGGTGGGGTATTGGGAGTAGTGGACGTGGCTACGCCCACCCCTGCGCCGCGGGCAGTCAGGCCGCCCTTGATCGAGTGTAAAGGACCGGATGGTAAGATCGCGCGGTCAACGCAGGAGGATTGTGACAACTTGTGGAAGTACTGGAATGCCAATCCGCCGCCGCCGGCACCGACAGACAATTCTGGTGGTTCAAGCAACGGTGGGGGAGGGACGCCAACGCC
>CAYMQI010000022.1:10351-14319 GCA_964392715.1 uncultured Pseudomonadales bacterium
TTTTGTAATCGCCTGGGTGTTAGACTGATCTAATGACCACAGAGGTGTTTGTGGGTACTGGGCTTGATTTATCATCGTTTTTTAGTAAAGTGTGGTTTAGGGGGAGTAAGTTTAATTGCTTATGAAACAGAAACTTAAAGTGTTGTTGGTGGTGGGGGTGATTGGGGGAGTTGGTCTGGCGGGGTCGTGGGTGGCCAGCAGGTTGCCGGGACGGCAAGTGGTGGTGTTGAATCCGCTTGGATCGATGAGCCCGGAGCAAGTGGCGGCGGCGGAATTGGCTCGAAGCAACGGGGACGAAGAGGTAAAGTTGACTGTGTCGGCAGAGAAAGTGGAAGTGTTGATCCCGGGAGAAAGTGACTGGAGGGCAGGAGAAAACGAGATGTTGCTGCCGGTGGGTAGCAGAGTGCGCACCAATGAGGGGGGCCGGGCCCAGATCGAGTACCCGGGTGGGACGGTGACCAGATTGGATAATGACAGCGAAGTGTTGCTGGAGACGGTCGAGACCGGCCAGGAAAAGTTTTTTGGGGTGAGAATTATGGGCGGTCGGGTGTGGTCGCGGGTATCGCGGGTGTTGGGGAAGGTGACTTATGAGACGCGTTCGAGCAATGTGGTGGCGGCGGTGCGGGGAACAGAGTACGAACATGATGTGCGCGGCGGGGTGGACACGGTGTTGGTGGCCGAGAGCAGCGTGGACGTTCGGTGTGTTAACGGTAGTGGTGCGGCGGTAGTGGACGTTAGCGAGCAGGCGACCTTTGATTGTAGGGAAACCAAAATTACGGTCAAGGGTGAAAAAGTAGAAGAAGCTAGTGTGTCGGCGGCGCCCAGGACAGAAGTGGTCAAGAAGAAGGTGAGCGAGGACAAGTTGACCGGGAGTTGGTACGAGTATAACGGGGCCCGTGAAGTGATCCGCCGACCAAAAAAGACCGCTCCAAGTGAACAGGAGCAGAAAGAGCAAAGCGGAGAAACGAAGAGCCGGATTGCCGGGGCGACCAGTGGAGAGGCAAGCGGGGCCGGCGAGCCGGTTGGTGATAGGGACAAGCGGGTCGAAGTGGCTAAAAAGACCAGTAAGGTGAACACTTTGGTGGATAAGCTCAAGAGCTTGAGCCGGCGCAAGACCAGCAAGAAGGACTTGGGGCGAGTGAGGGTGCAGTGCACGGATAACTGCGACAAATTGGTGGTGGAGGGAGAGGCAAAGATGGAGTTGGTAAACGCCAAGGACGAGAATAAGGTGATCGATTTGGGGGTGGTGGCCGAGGGGCAGAGAGAGCTGGTGAGCGAGAGCGTGGTCAAGGAGAGTGTGTGTAACCCGGGTGAATACCAATTGCGGGTAGTGTATCCTGATGGCAGCGGCGTCAATTACGAGACGTTTAGCGCAAGCGACTTGGGCTGTAATTAAAGAGCGTGGATTCCGGATAAGGCTAGCTCGACTGCCTTTGCCGGAATGACAAAAAGATGATTAAACTACCTGCTTTGGTGTCGTGGAAGTGGAAGTTGACCGGCCAGCGGTTGGTGTGGGCGGTGGCAGTGGGCCTGGTAGAGGGGGCTATGCTTGGTGCCTTGTGGTGGCTGGGGTTGGCCGCCGGTTGGCAAGATAGCGTTTCGGACATGATGTTTGAAGAGGGGCGGGGCAGGGGTGAGATTGTGATGGTGGCCATAGACGATGAGTCACTGACCAGGCTCGGGCGATGGCCGTGGGACCGGAACGTGCACGCCCGGGTAATAGATTTTTTGACGGAGGCGAAGGCGAGCGTGATCGGTTATGACGTGCTGTTTGCGGAAGAGGCGCCGGCGGCCGATGATCGGGTGCTGTCCCAGGCAGTAGCGCGGGCGGGTAATGTGGTGTTGGCCGGCGAGGCCCAGGATTTAATGCCCAGAGATGGTCGGCTGGTGGCCAAGTCGCTACTGTTGCCGATCCAACAACTTAAACAGATTGCCAGTTATGGAGTGGTCAATGTGGTGGCAAGCGGTGATGGAGTGGTGCGGCACATGCCGTTTGTGGCCGAGGTAGATCAGGAAGAAGTGTCGGCTTTTTGGGCGGCGATTGTCAAGCAGTGGTATCAGGCAAGAGGGGAGAACAGTAAGTTTGCCGAGATAGCGGGGGTGATGCCCTTGGAAGAGGGGGCGATGAGGATTAGTTTTGCCGGAGGGCCGGGGGTTTACCCCAAGTACTCGGTAGTAGATGTGTTGGATGGTCGAGTGAGTCCGGATGTGTTTACGGATAAGATCGTGGTAGTGGGGGCGGTGTCGCCCTCCCTGCATGATGATCATTTGACGCCGGTGCGCACGGGCCAGATGCCGGGATTGGAAGTACACGCCAATGCCATAGGGACATTTTTGGGGCGGGATTTTTTGGTGCAAGAGTCGAGGTGGCGGACTTTGGTAACGCTGATCGGCCTGTGTCTGGTGGGGAATGTGGTGCTGGTAATGCTATCGATCAAGTGGGGTTTGGTGGTGGTGATCGGGGGGATGATTGGCTACATCATCTACAGCGTGTTTTCGTTTGACGGCGGAGTGATCCGCAACTTGGTGTTCCCGGTGGCGGCGATTGCGATAAGCGGAGTCAGCAGCGTGGCAGAGAAGTATTTTTTGGTGCGCCGGCAGAGGAATTACGTGAGGCGGGCGATGGGGTACTATTTGTCGCCGGCGGTGATGGGTGAGATTATGTCGGATCCGGGGAAGTTGACGCTTGGCGGGCAGAGGCGGAAGATGAGCGTTTTATTTGTGGATATTGCCGGGTTTACCAGTTTGTCGGAGAAGCTTCCGCCAGAAGTATTGTCGCGGTTTTTGAATGATTTTTTGACGCGGGCCTCACAAGTGGTGTACGCGGAAGACGGGGTGGTGGACAAGTATATCGGCGATGGCATGATGGCGTTTTGGGGGGCGCCGATTGCCCAGGATGATCACGGGCAGCGTGCTTGCAGGGCGGCCCTGTCAATGGTAGCGGAAACGGAAAAGATGAAGCAGGAATGGGCGGAGGAGGGGGTGGAGTTTGCCGGGGTGCGAGTGGGAATAAATTCGGGAGAGATGGTGGTGGGGAACATGGGGTCACAGGAGCGGTTCGATTACACGGCCGTTGGTGACAATGTGAATATTGGGGCGAGGCTTGAAGGTTTGGGTAAATACTACGGAGTGAGTGTGGTGGTGTCGGGTGCGACGCGCAAGGCAGTGGGTGATGATCCTTCGGCAGGTTCGACAAGCTCACTGCAAGCAGCCTCAGGACAAGGGATGGCGTTTCGCAAGTTAGACCGAGTGGTGGTCAAGGGCAAGAGCGAACCGATGGTTATTTATGGTTTGGAGGCGGCGGAAATGGACGAGGGAGAGAGGAAGCAGCGCGATGAATTATTTGAGTCAGCGAGAAAGTTGTATACCGAGGGTAAGTTTGGCAAGGCTGTGAGGGCGTTTGCGGCGTTTTTGAAGGATTATCCGGGAGATGGAGTAGCGGAGCTTTTCTTGGCGCGGTGCGAGCGGTTTGCCAGGAGACCACCGGAGAATTGGGATGGGGTGTTTAGGTTTGAGGTGAAGTAGGAAAGAACGCGTCGAGTATTCTGGAAGTGATCTCCCAGTATTGATCGGCGACAGGTTGATTCGAGCAGATAAAACCATTTAAAATAGTCTCAGCCTGAGTTCGAGTCAAGACTCCTGTAATTGAAGGGGTTAGCCGTTTTTGTATGGCAACTCTTAGGCCGATTGCGTCCAGGTGAGAAATATTGCCTTCAAAATTGCCTGTCTCAAGAATCGCGCGAATGGATTGGTCTAGTTCTTGTTTGCCCCATTCTTCTAAGGGGCGAGTTGGATCGTAATTTGGTCGGCGCTCATGATGAGAGAGAGACATTGTTAACCTCAGTATTGTATGAATTTATCATACAATACTTTATTTTAAAATGGCTGTCAATGGTAAAGGAAGGGAGAGATCAGACGAGTTGATTCTTGATCTGGTTGAAGAGCGAGGGCTCTTTGCCCTCTAACTG
>CAYMQI010000023.1:0-13490 GCA_964392715.1 uncultured Pseudomonadales bacterium
TAACTGTTGTAGTTATAACTGGCCCACACGCACTTGGCCTTGCCATCCCAACCGTCACAACTATTACGACTGCACTGGCCGCGAAAAATGGGATTTTAATTAAAGACATGAAGGCTTTAGAAGTTGCAAGGAGAATTTCTTGGGTAATTTTTGATAAAACGGGGACTTTAACAAAGGGAGAGTTTGGGGTTGAAGATATCATTATTGCTCGGGGTCCTGCCGCCTCCTCGTCCCATCCGATGTCCTCGCGTCTGGCGAGGCCAGACTGCTGCGGGCGCTCGATGGTGGTCCCCCTGCAGCTGCCACCCTTGAGTTTATTCGTTTGAATGGGCTTGGTGTGGTTTGTTTTTAGGTTTTTTGACGCCGATGATTTCGAGAGCGTGGGAGGTGCCGATACGGTTGGCGCCTTCAGTGATAAAGTCTTCGGCTTGACGGGTGGTGGAGATACCGCCGGCGACCTTGATCCTTAAGCTAGCGCCGATGGCTTTCCGAACCAAGCGAACGTCGTCGAGGCTGGCACCCCGGGGACCTAAGCCAGAGCAGGTTTTGAAGAAGTCGGCGCCAGAAGCGAGGATTAACTCGGCGGTTTTTTGGATTTCTGAGGGGGTCAGGTAGCCGGTTTCGGGGATGAACTTGACAATGACGTCGGTTCTAATGCTGCGGGCTGCAGTGACCATGCGCTTCATTTCATCTGAGGATTGGTCCCAAAGAGCTTCTTTGAGTAGGGAAACGTTTAAGCTAATGTCTAATTCGTCGGCGCCAGCTTTGACACAGTTTTCTACGGCAGTTAACTTATTGTCCAAAAAGTCTTGACCAAGGGGAAAGGAGAGGATGGTGCCGACTTTGATGGTTGG
Source organism: uncultured Pseudomonadales bacterium (assembly GCA_964392715.1). Lineage (GTDB taxonomy): Bacteria > Patescibacteriota > Microgenomatia > UBA1400 > CAYNFZ01 > CAYMQI01. The sequence goes on from CAYMQI010000023.1 coordinate 855, forward strand.
CTTGTAGGATTTGACGAAGGGGACGTAGTATTGGTTGACGAAAGCGGAGTTGAAGTGGTGTTTGTCGACTTGATCACAGAGATACTCGATGTCTTTTCTGGTGGCGTCGGGGTTGTGGTTGGCAAAGTCGAGGACTTGAGGGTCGATCATGGTTAAAGTGTAGCATTGTTGAGCGTATAGCGTATAGCGTATAGTTGTCTTATACTGGAGGTATGTACGATTTGATTTCGATCGGGGATACGACGACTGATATGTTTATGCTGTTGTCCGAGCAGGAGATCCGGGTGCGGGATGAAAATAATGACGGAGTGACGGATCTAATTATGGATTTTGGGACGAAGATCCCGATTGAAAAACTGACGCGGATTGTGGCGGTTGGTAATGCGGCCAATAACGCGATAGGAGCGTCCAGATTGGGCCTCTCGGCGGCGCTGTATACGGCCCTGGGAGAAGACCGGGATGCGGATGAGACGCGGGAAGTATTTAAGGCCGAGGGGGTGAGCCTTGAGTATGTGGTGACGACACCTGGCACTAAAACCAATTTTTCGGCGGTGATAAATGTAGGAGCCGAGCGGACGATTTTGGTATTTCATGAGCACCGGCAGTACCATCTGCCGGATAATATGCAAGGGGCGGGGTGGGTGTACTACACGTCCTTGGGGCAGGGGCATGAGGAGTTGAACCGCCAGATTGTGGAGTATTGCCAGCGCACGGGAACAAAGTTGGCTTACCAGCCGGGGTCGCACCAGCTGCGCACCGGTCTGGAAGTAGTGAAACCGATTATTGCTGCGGCTGATTTTGTGGTGATGAATAAAGAAGAGGCGCAGGGTTTGACGGGTAGATTTGGAGTGGAGTGCCCGGAGTTGGTGGGGGCTTTTTTGGAGATGGGCGCCAAGTGTGTGGCGGTGACGGACGGGCCCAAGGGATCGTTTGCCTCTGACGGGGACGGGGTGTGGTTTTGTGATATTTATGATATTGAGGTAATTGAGCGGACGGGGTGTGGAGATGCGTGGGCAACAGGTTTTTTGTCGGCCAGACATAAGGGGTTGGCGGTGAAGGAGGCGATGGAGTGGGGGACGGTGAATGCGGCGGGGAAGTTAAGGTTTATTGGGGCGCGTGAGGGGTTACTCCGGGAGCAGGAAGTTCGCGATTGGATTGCCGGCAGGCCAGAGTTTGGGGCGGTGAAGGGATGAAGTCAGTTACTAGTTAGCGTCAAGCGTCTAGAGTAGAGTTTGTTGATTGGTCCTTGGTTAATAGACTTGTAGCGAAATAAGCTCTTCGACTGCAAAGTTGCTTTTTTTGCTGCAAAAGGTTTATTCTCGCTTGAAGTAGGCTGGACTACTACTTCGCTAGAATACACCTTTTTCGCTTAAAAAAATCAACTTTTCGCAACGAATTTTTATTCCGCTACAAGTCTAATGGCGGTTAAGGGTGGAAGGGAAGTATGTTACCATTAAGATATGGCAGCTGACCTGTCCCGGCTTCTGGTTCCTAAAAGCGTGGCAATTGTGGGTGCTTCGAGCGACCCGAAGAAATTGGGCGCGATCGTGCTACGAAATATTGTTGATTCGGGGTTTGGGGGGCAAGTGTGGCCGGTAAACCCAAAGTACCAGGAGTTGTCCGGGAAAAAATGCTATCCAGACATGAAAGGTTTGCCGGGAGTGCCGGATTTAGTGGTAGTGGCGATACCGGCGGCGGCGGTGATGGAGGTGATTACTCAGGCGGGAGAGGCCGGGATAAAGGCGGCAGTGGTGTTTTCGGCGGGGTTTGGGGAGTTGGGCGAGGAAGGCAAGAAACAGGAGAGAGAGTTGGCGGTTGTCGCGGCGAAGTATGAAATGGCGCTACTGGGGCCAAATTGCCTCGGGCTTGTGAATAATAACGTGCCGATAAATGCGACGTTTTCGCAGGTAGTGAAGAATAACGGGAACTTACGGTTTATTTCCCAGTCGGGGGCGATTGCCTCAAGCGTGTTTGATTGGGCTGAGGTCAATGGGGTGGGCTTTTCGGAGTTTGTGACGCTTGGCAATAAAGCGGCGATTGGTGAGAACGAAGTATTGGAGTACTGGTTGACTCAGGAGGCGGGGCCGGCGGTGGTGGATGAAAAATTGTCGGATAACCGGCCGGTGGGGTTGTATTTGGAGTCGATCGTTGACGGGGTACGGTTTATGGAGGCGGTGAGCCGGACGGCTAAAAAACATCCGGTGTTGGTGTTAAAACCGGGCAAGTCGGAAGCGGCGGCGCGGGCGATGCAGTCACACACGGGGGCGATTGCGGGGGAAGACGCGGTGTTGGAAGCGGCGTTGAAACAGGCGGGGGCAATCAGATGTATGGGATTGGAAGATTTGTTTGATTTTGCTCGGGCGTTTGCGTGGGAGAATGCGCCCAGTGGGCCAAGGGTGGCGGTGGTGTCTAATGCCGGGGGACCGGCGGTGCTGGCTGCGGATGCGGTGGCTATGTATGGGTTGACGATGGCGCCGATTTCGGACGAGGCGCGGGCAAAACTGAAAGAGAAATTGCCGCGGGAGGCAAGCCTGTTAAACCCAATTGACGTATTGGGGGATGCGCTGGCCGGCCGATATGTGGAGGCGATCGAAGTGGCCTTGAGTGAGTCAAGCGTGGACGCGCTGGTGGTGATCCTGACGCCGCAAGTGATGACGCAGATCAAAGAAACGGCGGAGATGATAGGGCAGATCAGCGGCAAGTACAAGAAGCCGGTGCTGTGCTCGTTTGTGGGGGGGAGCCATGTGGCGGCAGGCGAGATGGTGTTAAATAGTTACAAAATACCCAGTTTCAGATATCCAGAGCGGGCGATTGCGGCCCTCTCGGCAATGTGGCGGTGGCAAGAGTGGAGGTCGACGCATTTGAAAGAGAGAGTGCTGTCGGGAGCGGTGGAGCTGGGTTTGGATAAGGGGAAAGTTGAGGAAATTTTGGGTAGGGCCAAGGCTCAAGGGAGGGGGAGTTTGGACAGTTTGGAGAGCAACGGAGTGTTGATGGCTTGTGGCATGACTGCGCCAGCGATGGCGGTGGTGGAGAGCGATGAACAGGTTCATGGCTTTGTGGACCAGGTGGGGTGGCCGGTGGTGGTGAAGCTATCTTCGTACCGACTGCTTCATAAAACAGAAGCGGGTGGGGTGAGGACCGGGGTGGGGAACCATGAGGAGCTGGCGCGAGTGGTGGAGGAGATGAAGGGGAGGATTGGGGCGCTTGCCCCTGAGATGGCCGGGAGCGTGAAGGTGGTGGTACAGAAACAAGTGAGCGCGGGAGTAGAAGTGATTATGGGAGTAAAGCGGGATAAGAGTTTTGGGCCGGTGGTAATGTTTGGGGCGGGGGGGACTTTGACCGAGTTGGTGTTGGATCGGAATTTGCACTTGTTACCGATGGGTTTTGATGAGGCAATGACTTTGATTGAGAATTCGAGGGTGTATAAGTTGCTTGCCGGTTTTAGGGGGGATAGTGCCTACGATATAGAAAAGATTGCGGTGATGTTGTCCAAGTTGGCGCGCACGGCGGGAGAGTTTCCCCAGATTGCAGAGATTGAGATTAATCCGGTGATCGTGACACATCAACAGGTTTGGGCAGTTGACGGTAAGGTGTTACTAGAAAACAATGAGCAGAAAACAGAAAACAATGGCTAATGACAAAATGACTAAAACTGAGGGAAAGAGGGTATTAATTGTGGGGGGTGGGTTTGGAGGGGTGGTGGCGGCGCTGACTTTGGCGCGCAAAAGACTACCAAACGTGAAGATTGTGCTGGTGAGCGAGAAACCACACTTTGAGTACCACGCGGCGCTTTACCGAGTAGTGACGGGGAGGTCGCCGTTTGAGGTGTGTGTGCCTTTGGCGGATATTTTTGAGGGTTATGAGGTGGAGGTGGTGGAGGATAAGATTGACAATGTTGAGTTGGAGAAGAAGCAGTGTTGGGGTGTTTCGGGGAGTAGGTATCAGTATGACCACTTAGTGCTGGGGCTTGGCAGTGAGACGGTTTATTATGATACACCAGGACTTTTGGAGTTGGCGTTTGGGTTTAAGGATATCAACGAAGCTTTGAAGTTAAAGCGGCATTTGCACGAGATGATGCAGAGTTGCAGTCTGCGTGATAATAAAGGCGAGAATGTTTGTCAAGCTCACGTGGTGGTGGTAGGGGGTGGGGCCAGTGGAACGGAGTTATCGGCTGAGCTGGTTGTTTATATGGAAGAGCTCTCTAAGAAGCATCGGGTGGATCCGTCGCTGGTCACAGTGGATTTGATCCAGTCGCCCAGCCGGTTGTTGCCGGATTTGCCGGAGAGGTTGGCGGAGAGGGTGGAAAAGAGAATTAGGAGTTTGGGAGTGAACGTGTATGTAAACCGGAGACTAGTGAGGGAGGAAGTGGAGAAGGTCTTTATGAAAGATATGGAGATGAGGGCTAAAACGGTAGTGTGGACGGCGGGGGTGGCGGCTCATCACTTGTACGGACAGATAAAAGGATTGGAGGTAAATGATAAAGGTAAAGTGGTGGTGGATAAGTATTTGTGGGCTCGTGGTCAGGAGGACGTATATGTGGTTGGGGACGGGGCGGCGACTGAGTTTAGCGGAATGGCACAAACGGCGATGAAGGAGGGGAAGTTGGCAGCTGAGAATATTGGCCGCAGCGTTGTGGGGGAGGAGAAAAAGGCTTATGTACCGGTGAGGCCGGCTTATTCAATCCCGGTCGGTCCGGGATGGGCGGCAACGCTGTGGCATGGGTTAGAATTTTACGGACGGATGGGTTGGGTACTGCGACGATTGGCGGACCTCCGGTTTTTCCTGACAATTTTGCCAATGACTAAAGCTTTGGCGGCTTTTGCGGATGGGGCCAGGTTATCTGAAAGTTGCCCTGTGTGTACGAAGATGATAACGGAGGAAGTATTGGCCAAACATTGAAAACAAGTTGAGGAGTGGGTTAGGATGATTTAGTGAATAGTGAATAGTGAATAGTGAATAGGTGAATTAGATATTAATTAATTAGTTAAAATTAAGGGGAATTATGAAAAATAAAACTGCCCGATTTTTTTGGGGACTGACGCGGATAGGTATGGGGTGGATCTTTTTTTGGGCATTTATCGATAAGCTGATGGGACTCGGGTTTTCGACTGTGGCCGAGAAATCATGGCTTGCCGGTGGGTCACCGACGATGGGATTTTTGAAGTCTGGTACTTACGGACCGCTGGCGGGGACATTCCAGAGCTTTGCCGGCCACCCCGTCGTTGATTTCCTGTTTATGGCGGGATTATTGGGGGTGGGGGCGGCGCTATTGTTGGGTGTTGGTGTCAAGGTTGCCGGATATTCGGGGACGATGATGATGGCCCTGATGTATGCGGCGGCGATGCCACCCAAAACCAATCCGCTTTTGGATGACCATATTATCTACGGGCTGATCCTGCTTGGCTTTGCTTTTGGGAGTGAAGTGGGCGAGACGTTTGGCCTGGGTGGTTGGTGGAAGAAGCAGAAACTGGTGAAGAAAAATCCGATTTTGGTGTAGAAAGATGTTTGTTGATTGAAAATGGCGGCCCAAATGGGCCGCTGTTTTTTATATGGGTGCAAATGGGTGGTCCAAGAATGGACTTGAAGGAGGTAAGATGGGCGAGTATCTGAGTGGGAATCAGCAGGCTGATTTTGCCAATGGGGTTAGTTTGATGTTGTTGTTGGAGCGGGCGACCAAGAGTGTTGATGTGGCTCCTGAAGATCAACGTATGGATTCAATAGAACAACTACTTAGGGACAAGGAGGATTGGTTGGTTGGGGAGTATGGAATGCATATAATTCGCGGGTCGGTGGATGGTGATCAGCCGCGATGGGTTGATCCTGATGATATAAAAAAAGCGGGGGAGAGGTTCTTAAGATGGCAGGAGAGAGTGATGAGCGAGTCGGAAACGGGTGAGTTAGTTAACAAGGGAACAGCGGGAAAGCGGGAAGTGGTTACGGTTTAGCTAAGTTTGCCCGCCAGGTCTTTGGCCCAGGCTTTGACCTGTTCCATTTTGGCGTTGATGTCGATGTAGAATTTGTCGACCCTGAGGGGTTTGGTGATCTCTTTGCCGCCGTGGTCGTCGACGAATTGGGAGAGGTGGTCGACGGCGCCGCAGAAGTGTTGGAAGTCGGTGTCGCCGCAACCAAAGAGAGCTACTTTGTGGCTGGTTAGGGAAGCATCTTTGATTTTTTCGAGGAAGCGCTTCATGGAGAGTAAGGGGTGGCCTTCGAGGCGGCCTTCGGTTTCTGATTGCCAGTCCCAGGAGGAAGAGCCGAGAAGAATAAGGTCTTTGTCTTTGAGGATGTTGGGGTCGGCGTCCAGGGCAGAGGCGATGTCAACTTGGTGGCCGGCGGAAAGGAGCATTTCCTTGATAATGCCCGCGACAACGTAGGTGTTGCCGGAATTGGTGGCGTAAACGAGAGCGATGTTCATAGTTAGGTTAGAGGTTTGAGTGAGCGGGTTGTAGTAATTAGTTGGTTAAGTATAGCGGGGATGGGGGGGAAAGGGCAAATGGAGAATAAAAGTAACAAAGTGACCCTCCTACGCTTAAGCTGCGGAAGGGCAGCGCAAAGTGACGAAGTAGCGAGGTAATGAGAACAGGGATGGGTGAAATCATTTGACTTGGTGTTGGGTGTTAGTAAGATAGATGGGTAGTCAAATAAAGGAGCCTGCCATGCCCGGGTTTGTGGACGCTACTTGTGTGAGTAACAATAAAATCTCCAGCACCTATCAGGATTTGGTGTTTGAGATGCCCGCGGGATTTAATTTTATGGCGGGGCAGTACCTGACTTGTCGAGTGTCGCCAGACAGACTGAACTCTTATTCGATCGCTGGTAAAGTGGGTGATAGTCGGTTGGGGTTACTGGTTGATACCAAACCGGGAGGGCCGGGGTCGAAGTACTTTGCGGCGATTAAGCCTGGAGATAAGATGCCGTCGCTCGGGCCGTTTGGGAAGTTTGTGCTCAATCTAAATGATGGGGCGGAGGAGTTGATATTTTTGGGAACGGGTTCGGGGGTGGCGCCCTTGAAGGCGATGATTGAGGCGGCCTTTGTTCAGGGAGTGACCAAGCCAATGAAATTGTATTTTGGCCTCCGGCATAGGGAAGATATTTTTTGGAATGATTATTTTGACCGGCTGCAGGCGGAACATAATAATTTTAAGTTTGCGTTGTGCCTGTCGCAGCCTGACGAGAGTTGGCAAGGGGCCAGCGGGCACATTACGGATTTGGTAAAAGCCGACTACAAAGATTTGAGCCATGCGGCCGGGTATTTGTGCGGGGGAATAAAGATGATCGAAGAGGCCAGGGAAGTGTTGGTGGAGCTCGCGATGCCGGAGACGCGGGTGTATCACGAGAAGTTCTTTTGAGAATCGAATCTCTCGAATTAGCTCGAATGGGTTTGAGTGGTGAATTGTTGAGGTTGCGTTTAGGGTGATTAACTGCGTAGAATAAGAGGCAATGCCAATTGATCAATTGTTTACCTTTAAGATGGGGGGGCCGGCTGGTTTCGGAATTAAGTCGGTGGGCTTGGCTTTTTCTAAAGTGGCGACGAGGTCTGGGTATTGGACTTATGACTACAGTGAGTATCCGTCGCTGATTCGTGGTGGGCATAATATGGTTCAGGTGACGATTGGGACCGAGCCGGTGCACTTTACCACTAGACACACGAATTTTTTGATGGCTTTGAATCAGGAAACCGTGGAGTTTTATAAAAGCGAGTTGGCGCCCGGTTCGGGAATACTGTTTGACGGGATGAGCGGGATAAAGCCTGAGTCTTTGGAAGGGGTGGATGCGTTTGATGTGCCGCTGGTGCAGATAGCCAGGGATGCGGGCGGGGAGGATGTGATGCGCAATACGGTGGCGATGGGGGCTTCTTTGGCGCTGCTGGGGGGGGATTTGGAGATATTTAAAGTGTTGATCTCCGAGGAGTTTGGGGACAAGAAAAAGGACGTGATTGAGGGGAATCATAAAGCGGCGCAGGCCGGCTATGATTATGCCAAGGAGCACTATAAAGACAAGATAAAGGAAGTGTTAAAGAAGCAAGCGAAGGTGGAGGAAAAGATTGTGCTGACGGCCAATGAGGCGGCTGCCTTTGGAGCGGTGGCGGCGGGCCTGGGGTTGGTGGCGATCTACCCAATGACGCCCACGTCTAATATTTTGCACATATTGGCGCCGTTGCAGGAGAAGTATGGATTTGTGTACAAGCAGCCTGAGGATGAGATCGCGGCGATATTGATGGCCATTGGGGCGGCCAACACTGGCCTCCGGACGATGGTGGCTACGTCTGGTGGTGGGTTTGCACTGATGAGCGAGGCGTATGGACTGGCAGGATTGACGGAGACGCCCGTGGTGATAATCGAAGGGATGCGCGGAGGGCCGGCGACGGGGTTGCCGACGTGGACCGAGCAAGGGGATTTACGGTTTGTACTACACGCGCACCAGAGTGATTTCCCCAGAATTGTGCTGGCGGCCGGGGACGGAGAGGAGATGTTTCATTTGACAATGAGGGCGTTTAATCTGGCGGAGAAGTACCAGACGCCGGTGGTGATATTGATGGATAAGATTATTTGTGAGGATAACCAAAGTTACAAGCCGTTTGAGTATGGTGAGTATAGTGTGAACCGGGGTAAGTTTGTGCCGGGCAAGCAAGAGGACTTTAAGAGGTATCAACTAAGTGATGATGGAGTGTCACCCAGGTCGAGGTTTGGGTCGGGGAACTTTTTTATCGCCAATGCCGATGAACACGATGAGTATGGCTTTGCCAGTGAGGAAGGCGAGAACCGCAATAAACAGATGAATAAAAGAATGAAGAAACTGGCGACCTGTAGGGCAGAAGATATGCAGGCGCCGGTGTTGTACGGGCCGGAAGAGGCGGAAGTGACCCTAGTTTCCTGGGGGTCAAATAAAGGGGCGATTTTGGAAGCGATGAAAGATTTGCCAAACGTGAATTATCTGCATATTACCTGGATGAACCCCTTTCCCGCCGAGGCGGTGGCCGAGAGGCTCAATAAAGCCAATTATTTGATAAATATTGAACAGAATTACACGGCTCAGATGGGGGGGTTGATCCGGGAGCGGACGGGAGTGGCGATACTGGATAATTTACTTAAGTACGACGGGCGACCGATTTATCCGGAGGAGATTATCGAAAAAGTAAGAGAGGTAACCCTCCTACGCTAAAAGCTACGGAAGGGCAGGCAAAGTAACGAGGTAACGAAGTATGGCGAGCGTGCAAGATTTAGCAACACCGTGCAACCCGAACTTTTGTCCGGGTTGTGGGGACTTTGGGATCTGGTCGGCGTTTAAAAAAGCGGCGGTGGAGTCGGGGTGGGACAGCAGCAACACGGCGATGATTGCGGGGGTGGGGTGCCATGGGCATATCTTAAATTTTGTAAAGATTGCCAGTTTTGGGAGCCTGCATGGCCGAGCTTATCCGGTGGGCGAGGGGGTAAAGATGGCCAATCACGATTTGAACGTGTTTGTGTTTACCGGAGATGGGGACAGTTTGGCAGAGGGGGGGAACCATTTTATGCACGCCTGCCGAAGGAACCATGACATAAATATTATGCTTCATGATAATGCAATTTATGGGTTGACGACGGGGCAGACGTCGCCGCGGTCCCCGCATGGGTTTGTGACTAAGTCGACGCCGGAGGGAAATTTGGACGAGCCGCTGAATGTGGTGGCGGTGGCGATAGCAGCCGGGGCGACGTTTGTGGCCCGGGCTTATGCTGGGGATATTCCAAAAGTGGCCGAGCTGATGAAACAAGCGGTGGCACATAAAGGGATTTCGATTTTGGACATACTGCAGCCGTGCGTAACGTTTAACAAGTTGTATACGCACCAATTTTATCAGGATAACGCTTATTGGCTTGACGAAAAGTATGATCCGACCAATAAGGCGGCGGCTTTTGCTAAGGCTTTGGAATGGGGAGAGAAAGCGATAGCGATGGGGGTGTTTTACAAAGAAGAGAAGCCAAGTTATGAGCAGCAGATCCCGGCGCTAGCGGCGGGGGCGCAGGCGAGCAAACCAGTAGAAAAGAGGGATATAGCGGAGCTTTATAGAAAGTACACATAGGAAGTCATTGATATGGCTGGTGAGTTTAGATATAGTGGCTAAGTAATAATCCGAGCCATAAGGAGAAACCATGACCGATCAAAATCAAAATCCACCATCCGTCGCGCAAGGCTCTGGAGTGGCGGAGCCACAAGCGACGCCACCGACTCCGGTTCCCGGACAACCGGCGGCATCAGCTCCGGCAGTGCCGGCACAAGCGGCGGCTGGTGGTGAAGACAAAGTGGTGAGGATTGGCAAGTACAATGTGAAGGTAGTCAGGAAAGATTGTATTGGGGCGGCCACGTGTGTGGCGGTGTCCCCAGGAGTGTTTGAGCTGGATGGGCAGAATATTGCGGTAATTAAAAATGGGGCACAAGACAGCCCTGAGAATATTTTGGCGGCGGCACAAGGTTGCCCGACGAAGGCGATAATTGTGACCGATGCGGAGACGGGTGAACAGGTGTGGCCGAAGTGACCTTCGGTCACAGAAGCTAGTAGATAGTAGTTAGAATTTAAGGATTTGGGGGGTTATGAACAAAACTCAGAAGGGTGTTTGGTTGGCGGTGGTGGCGGCGATAATCTCAGGTATTGCGGTGTTTGTGAATAAGTTTGCGGTGGGGGTGATAACGCCGCCGCTGATATTTACGGCGACGAAAAATTTTGGAGTGGGGCTTCTAATCGTGTCGGTGCTGTTGGTGACGGGGAAATGGAAGCAAGTAAAAGCGCTGAAAAGAGGCGAGTTAATCAAACTGGGGTTGATTGGAGTAATTGGTGGGTCAATCCCCTTCTATCTATTTTTTACTGGCCTGGCGCAAACGTCGGCGGCGGGGGCGCAGATTATCAATAAGTCCTTGGTGTTGTGGGTAGCTCTGCTGGCGATTCCCCTACTTAAGGAAAAATTGAGCCTGTTGCAAGTAGCGGCTGTTGCCGTGTTGTTTAGCGCCAATGCTTTTGTTGGTGGGTTTACTGGCCTTAAATTTTCCAACGGCGAGTTGATGGTTTTGGCGGCGACGATGTTGTGGGCGGTCGAGCATGTGATTGCGAAAAAAGTGTTGGCGACAGTAGACCCGGATTTGGTAACGGGGGCGAGGATGGGGCTGGGGTCGGTGATACTGGTAGTGGCGGCCCAAGTGGTTAAGCCGGGAGCGATATTCGCATTTACCAGTTTGAATAGTGTGCAGTGGATGTGGATGGTGGCGACAATGGCTACCCTGCTAACCTACGTGATGGTGTGGTACCGGGCGATAAAGTTGGCGCCAGTGAGCCTGGTGGCGTCGGTGCTGGTGGGGGCAACTCTGGTGACTAACCTACTCTCGGCGGTATTGGTGACGCACGTATGGAGCGGGGAGATGCTGGTACAAGCGGCGGTGAGTGTCGGGGCATTGGGGGTGTTGGTGTGGGGGATGAAGGCTAGGCAGCGAGAAGTGTTAGCTTAGACTGGTGATGAGGGTTTTGGTCCAGTGGGAGAGGTTTTTTTCTTCTTTGACGGTGAGGATTTTGGTGGCGGACTTCCAGTGAACGGCGACGGTGTCCCCTACTTTTGGTGTGAGGAAAGCGGGGTTGTAGCTAACTTTAGTTAGCTTATTGCTTATGGCAAATAGCTTATGGTTAGTTTTGGTTAGTGAGCGTAGCTTGGCTGTGAGGGTGTGGGTTTTGGAATCTAGCTTGGTGATGCTGCCCCAACGGACCATGCAGTGGTTCACGTTTTCCAGATTAGTTTCGACTGAGCCGGTGATTTTCCCTACGCCGATGTGGATGACGTTGAAAAGGTGGAGGGGGATAAAGGCTTTGGGTTTGTTGGCGGCGACTTCGGCGATAAAAAAGTCGGGGAGGCCTTGGTTTTCCAGATGTTTGATGAGTATTTGGTAGTGCTTGGGCTTAAATTGTTTGAGCAGGTCGCCCCCGATCCAGTAGGCTTTAATGACGTGGTAATCGAGATAGTGTTTGCCGGTAACTTGCCCAATGGTTTGCAGGTAGGGATAGAGGCCTTTGAAGTGGCTGATTTCGGGTGCTACGCCCTGGCAGTCCCCTGTTGTAATACAGCGGGCAAAGGCCTGTGAGGCGGTATCCAGGCCGCAGTAGCCGAAGTGGTTGGGGGGGGAGGAGAAGCGAGAGAGAAGTTGAAGGGCTTTGGTCAAAATTTCTAATTACTAATTACTAGTTTCTAATAAATTGTAATGCTACAATAGCTGAAAGCAAATGGGGCGGTTTATGAGTAAAGAAAGTGATGTGTCGGTGTGGTTGGTGCCTGTCGCGGAGCAGGAAGAGAGGATACAGGGGATAATTGAAGGTTTGGCTGAGAAGTATGGTTGTGTGCCGTTTATCCCCCACTTGACTTTGTATCATTTGGGTGTTGATGTGCCGGTGGAGGAGGTGGTTGAGGCTTTGAAAAATGTTCTGGTGGGTGCTGATTGGGTTGGGGCAGAAGCGGTGGACGTGGGCTATTCGGATGCGTTTACCAAAACATTGTTTGTGGTTTGCGAAGTTGACAGGGGGTTTGTGGATTTGTATGAGCGGCTGAGGAAGATGTGGAAGGGAGTACACGACTATGAGTTGAACCCGCATATGAGCCTGGCTTATTCGACAAAGATGAGTGA
>CAYMQI010000024.1:0-375 GCA_964392715.1 uncultured Pseudomonadales bacterium
TGGGGATGGACACATCAACATTTTTTAAATTATGTTGACGTGCTCCTTTGATGACTATACTGTCTGTCATGGTTAGATGGCTTCGGCCAAAGGCCGATCAGGCTTTGGTTATCTGGGCTTAATGTTTGAGCAGTGCCAAATATTAGGCGAAAGGTTATTGTAGCGCGAAGCGGGGGGAATTGGAAGGGGTTACGAGAGATGAATGTGGTATGTGCCTGTGCTATATTGGGTGCATGAAACAGGATCAATTTCAGAGGATTGTTTTGAAGAAGCTGGATGAAGTTAATGGGCTAGGTGAGGGCTTGGATAATGTGTCGGAGAGGCTTGGTGGAGTAGAAAATGTTCAAAAAGAAGTTGTAAAGGGATTGGGTAAAG
>CAYMQI010000024.1:475-13184 GCA_964392715.1 uncultured Pseudomonadales bacterium
TTGAGAAAGGCCAGAGCGAGTTGTCGGGAAGGTTGGGTAAAGTTGAGAAAGGCCAGAGCGAGTTGTCGGGAAGGTTGGGTAAAGTTGAGAAAGGCCAATCAGATATTTTGGAACGTTTGGATGATCTGGAAGATGGTATAAGAACCAGTGTGGCTGAAGGGTTTGAATCGTTGACGCGAGACCAAAATGTCTTGAAAAAACGGGTTGATCGGTTGGAAGAAGTGGTGGTCAAGAACTAGTCCATGAGTAGCTCGATTTTGTCGCGGATGATGGCGGCGAGTTCAAAATCCAGATCGCGGGCGGCTTGGTTCATGCGCCTTGTTAGGCCGCGGATTAGTTTTTGCTTGTCCCCAAGCGTGAGGGTGTCTGGATCGAGGGTGTTGAGGTCAACCGACTCTTTTTTGGAGATTTGCACGACTGATTTTTTGAGATCTCCTTCCTTTTTGTCGCGTTTGATGAGGACTTCGCGGATGGGTTTGTGGATGGACTTTGGGGTGATGCCGTGTTGCCGGTTGTAATCCAGTTGGATCTGGCGGCGCCTGCTGACTTCGTCGATGGCTTCTTTCATGGAGCGGGTGGTGCGGTCGGAGTACATAATCACGCGGCCTTGTTGGTGACGGGCGGCGCGGCCCATGGTTTGGATAAGCGAGGTGGTGGAGCGCAAAAAACCCTCTTTGTCGGCGTCGAGGATAGCCACCAGGCTCACCTCTGGCAGATCGAGGCCCTCCCGGAGGAGGTTGATACCAATGAGGACGTCATAGGTGCCCCGGCGAAGATCGTCGAGGATTTCGTTACGATCAAGAGTGGTGATGTCGGAGTGGAGATAGGCGACTTTGGGCAGAGTGACGAGTTTGACGGTGTCCGGAAACAGTTTGGTAAGTTTCTGCTCGTTGTTTAAGTATTCGGTGAGGTCTTCGGCCATCCTTTTGGTGAGGGTGGTGATTAAGGTGCGCTCGCCTTTTTTGACGCGGTTAATGACTTCCATGATTAAGTTGGGGATTTGGCCTTGAGTGGATCTGATCTCGATCTCGGGGTCAATCAGGCCGGTGGGGCGAACTAATTGCTCGACGACTCCCCCGCCGGCCATGCTAATCTCCCAGTCGTTAGGGGTGGCGGAGACGTGGATGACCTGGGGAACGCGGCGTAAAAACTCGTCGAACTTGAGAGGGCGGTTGTCGATGGCTGCCGGCAAGCGGAAGCCGAAATCGATGAGGGTTTGTTTGCGGGTTTGGTCCCCGTTGTACATGCCCCTAATTTGGGGGCCGGTGATGTGAGATTCGTCGATGATGGTGAGGAAGCGGCCGTCGCCAAATTCGCGGGCGCTGTGGTGGAGGTGGTCAATGAGGGTAAAGGGCGGCTGCCCGGGCTGTCTCCCGTCAAAATAGCGGGAGTAGTTTTCGATACCGCCCACAAAGCCAAATTCTTCGATAGCGGCCAGATCATAGTCCACTTTCTGTTGGATACGGTGGGCTTCGACGACCTTGCCGGCTTCTTTGAAGCGTTTGACTTGGGCGGCCAGGTCGTTTCTGATTTCTTGGAGGGCCTGCTGTTGAGATTTGGGGTCGGTTAAGTAGTGTTTGGCGGGGTAGATGACGAATTGTTTTTTGGGGCCACCGGTGAAGCCAAGGAGACCAAATTTGTGGAGGAGCTCGGGCGAGAGCGGGTCGCCGGTGACGGGGTCGATGGGGGTGATTTTTTCGATGAGGTTATCAAGCATAATCAAGCGGAGGGCATAGTCAACGTAGGCGGGCCATAATTGGACGGTGTCGCCTTTGACGCGGAACGAGCCACGGTGGAGGTCGGAGTCGGAGCGGTCGTACTGGAGGTTAATAAGGCGGGCAAAAATGTCGGAGCGTTTGACGATCTGGCCTTCGATAATCTCCAAGATGTATTTGCCGTACTCGATCGGGGAGCCCAAGTTATAGATGCAGGAAACAGAGGCGATGACGATGACGTCGGGGCGGGTGAGTAGCTGGGTGGTCGTGGAGAGCCTCAATTTGTCGATTTCTTCGTTGATGTTGGTTTCTTTTTCGATGTAGGTGTCAGTAGAAGGAATGTAGGCTTCGGGTTGGTAGTAGTCGTAGTAAGAGACGAAGTAGGAAACGGCGTTACCCGGAAAGAAGTCCCTGAATTCTTGGTAAAGCTGGCCGGCCAGGGTCTTGTTGTGGGAGATGATAAGGGTAGGGAGTTGGGTTTTGGCGATGACGCCCGCCATGGTGAAGGTTTTGCCCGAGCCGGTGACGCCAAGCAAGACCTGGTGGGGGGCGCCTTGGTTTATACCATCAACGAGTTTATCGATAGCCTCTGGTTGGTCGCCGGTTGGCTTGAATGGGGATTGGAGGTTAAAATTCATGATTTTTGAGTTAAGTGTTTTAGATGAATAAGTACCATTCTATTTTCGGGTTGTAGTATGTTGTGCTTTGATGTGTTATGGTATATAAAGTGGTGGTTGATTCGATTCTTAGATTTGGGTATTGTGGGGGTAATGTTAGTTAATGTTACGTGTTGGATTGGGGTTTAGTAACTAGTGTTTAGCGTCTAGTATTGGAATCAGAAAAAATAAATATTTAGAAATTTAACGGAGAAGGAGCAGAATGCCGGTCACATTATACAAGAGGCAGCGACAAATTGTTGATTTTATCAATCAATACGTCCAAAAGTATGGTTACTCCCCTACTCTCAAAGAAATTGCCGATTCGCTGGGAGTGTCGTCGCTGGCCACCGTGCACGAGCATCTGAATGCCTTGGTCAAGAAAAGAGTGATCCGCAAGTTTGAAGGAGCGGTGCGCGGGATCGAGATGATTGACAAAAAGATCGGCTCGCTGATGGAAGCGGTGGAGCTGCCGATTATGGGTTTTATCGCCGCCGGTAAGCCACTTGAGCCGATTACCGACCCGAACGCCACGCTGATGGTCTCCCCTACCCTGGTGACGGGGAAAAGGCGGGCGTTCGTGCTGCAAGTCAAAGGCGATTCGATGATTGAGGAAGGAATTTTGGACGGAGACTTTGTGGTGATTGAGGAGCAAGTCGAGGCGCACGATGGCGATATTGTGGTGGCGCTTTTAGAGAACGGGCTGGCGACACTAAAGCGGTTTTACCGCGAGGCGACCAGGATTCGGCTGCAGCCGGCTAATTCGTCAATGCGACCGATCTACGCCACCAACGTAAAGGTACAAGGGCGCTGTGTTGGAGTAATCCGCAAGTTTGGGGCAAACTAAAGACCGTTGAATAGCCTGAGGCGGGAGGTGACGACTTGTTTGACGGCGTCGATGGTGGGAGCGAGATATTTGTAGGGTGAGAGTTCGTCGGGATTGTCGGTTAGGGACTTTTGTAGTGCTGTGCGATAAGCCAGACGGAGTTCGGTACTGACGTGGATGGCGCCGATGCCGGCGGTGATGGCCGCTTTGAAGTCTTCGTCGCTAGTGCCGGAGCCGCCGTGGAGAACCAGGGGCACACCGGCTGCTTGGCGGATTTTGGAGATGAGCTCGATGTTTAGCTTGGGGTTGGGGGCATTTTTGAGCATACCGTGGATGTTGCCGACGGCGGGAGCCAGGAGGTCGACGCCGGTGGTGGTGACAAACTGGATGGCTTGCTCGGGGGTGGGCATTTGCTCGGCAGAGACGGTGGCATTTTCGGGCAGCTCATCGAGGAGTTTGGAAGAAGTGCCGATGTAGCCCAACTCGGCTTCGATCAAGACTGCTTTGCCGGTGGACTTGGCGTAGGTGACACACTCTTTGGTGGCTGCGATGTTTTCTTCCAGGGGAAGTTTGGCGCCGTCGTAGATGACGGAGTCGTAGCCGGCGTCGATGGCCTCTTTGACGCGCTCGAGGGAGTAAGTGTGGTCGGCGTTTAAGAAGATGGGCAAGTCAAACTCGGCTTTGACGCTGTCGACTAAGTCACGGGCGCGCCGGACACCAATAAAGTCGCGCTCGCCTTCGGAGACGCCGATGATGACGGGGAGGTTTAGCTCCCGGGCGGCGCTCCCGACAGCGGTTAAAAATTCGAGGTTGCCAATGTTAAAGTGGGCAACGGCTTTTTTTTGGGACTCGGCCTGGAGGATGGTTTGGATTAAGTTGGACATGACAATTAAGGACAAATGATAATTGCCTTTAATGTAGCACAAAATGGGGGTGAAAGCAGACGGCTAGAGTTCGGAGAGGCGCGACTTGGCCTCGTGGTAGTCTTCGGGGGCGGTGACGTCGAACCAGACACCCTGGAAAGTGTAACCGGAGAGTTGTTTGTCGTGGACTAGTTTGGGAATCAAAGTATCCTCGAGGCGGAATCTTTTGGTTTTGGGTAGAAGGTTTAGGCAGGCGTGGTCAAGGAGGTAGATGCCGGTGTTGATCAGGCTGATGGCGGTTTCCTTTTTCGGTTCTTCAAAAGCGATGATGTTGCTGCCTTCCAGGTAAACCCGGCCGTAGGAGAGCTTGCCGGGTCGGGGTTTGATGGCCACGGCGGCTAGTTTGTCTTGGCCAATAAAAAAGTTAGTGAACTCATCGAGATTGATGTTGGTGAGGATGTCGGCGTGGAGGAGGAGGAAGGGCTGTTTGGGGATGAGGTGGGTGGCTTTTTTGAGGGCGCCGCCGGTGCCCACGGGAGTGGACTCTTGGGAGTAGATGATGTTTAGGCCAAAACGCCGACCATTGCCCAGGAGTTTTTTGATAGTGGTGTCCTTGGCACTCACCGTCAAGATGATGGTGGTAAAACCGAAGTGTTTGAGGTGGGCCAAGGTGTGCTCGATGAGAGTAGTGTTACCGAGGGGGATGAGGGCGGCGGGTTTGCCTTTGTGGGCGGGGAGTTTGGTGCCGGGGCCGCCGGCGAGGATGACGGCGGTGTCGATTTTGGGTTCGATAGCCTGCCGCAGAAGAGTTTCGATGGCTTGGGAGCGGTTCCTAATAGTATTGCCATCGATGGCGGTGTCGACTTTGGAAAGCAGGTCTTGGGAGATGGTGATGGTGATACGGGAGCGCACGAGGAATAAATCAAAATGCAAAAGTCAAGAATCCCTCCTACGCGGAAGCTTCGGCGGGTAGACAAAATGACAGTGCAAAATGTAAAATTATTTTAATATATCGCTCATTTTATCACGAGTGTTAATACATATTCATACTGCATCAGGAAGGAGGGTGAATTTTCAATGACGTGAAACTGAAAACGAAAAGTGAAAAGGGCCAAGCTACATCTTAAAATGTAAAACTTACCGATTGTTGAGCGAAGATTTTAGGTGGTGGGGGCGGCGTTCCCGGGGTTGACGATGCGGTCGATTTCGAGCAGGCGATTGTATTTGACGGTGCGCTCTCCCCTACTGGGGGCACCGAACTTGACGTAGTTGGCGCCGATGCCGTAGGCAAAGTCGGCGATAAAGGTGTCCACGGTCTCGCCAGATCTGTGGGAAACAATGACCTGCAGGCCGGCCTCTTTGGCGGTTTTGATGACGTCAACGGTCTCGGAAACGGTACCAATTTGGTTGGGTTTAACCAGGATGGCGGTACAGGCTTTTTGGTCGATGGCTTTTTTCAAGCGTTCTTTATTGGTGACCAAGAGGTCGTCGCCGACGATGAGGGTGTTGTCGCCGATTTCCTGGGTGATGGTGTGCCAGGATTTCCAGTCGTCCTCGGTGAAAGGGTCTTCGAGAGAGAAGAGGTTGATTGCCTGGTTTAGCTGTTTGTAGTAGTCAATAAGCTCGGCGCTGGTCATGGCCTCTTGCTGGTCTTTGATGTGGTAGCGGCCGTCTCTGAAGAAGAAGCTGGCGGCTACGTCCAGGCCCAGAAAGACGTCCTTGCCAAAAACGTAGTCGGTCCTTTTGATGGATTCGGAGATGAGCTCGAGAGCGTCTTTGTTGGTGTAGAGGAGGGGGGCAAAGCCGCCTTCGATGCCGACGGAGTGGATGGCGTTTCGCTGGACCAGAACGCTTTCGAGGGCGTGGTAGATCTCGACGGCCAAGCGCAAGGCTTCGGGGTAAGATTTGGTGGAGGTGGGGATGATGTGGAATTCCTGAAAGTCGAGGTTGCCGGCGCCGTGTTTGCCGCCGTTTAAGACGTTGAAGATGGGGGTAGGCAGGGCGGTGTGGTGTTCGCGCATGGCATATTTTTGGGTGATGTAGTCGAATAAGTGCATGTTGTAGACGGCGGCGCCGGCTTTGGTGGCACACAAGGAGACGGCGAGCATGGCGTTGGCGCCTAACTTGGATTTGTTGGCGGTACCATCGAGGTTGATGAGGGTCTGGTCGATGTCGGTTTGCAACGAGGGATCACGGCCGAGAAGCTCAGAGGCGATGGTGGCGTTGACGTTATCGACGGCTTTGGTGACCTCCATGCCAAAGTAGCGGTTTTGGTCGTTGTCCCGAAGTTCGACGGCCTCGTACTTGCCGGTAGAGGTGCCTGAGGGGACGGCGCTGACGAAAGAGTGGCCGGTATCGAGAACGAGAGTTGCCTGGACGGTGGGAATACCGCGGGAGTCGAGGATTTGGTTGGCGTAGAGACTTTTAATGGTGGCCATAAAAATAAATCAAAATGCAAAAGTCAAAAATCCCTCCTACGCTGAAGCTTCAGCGGGCGGGCAAAATGATAATGCAAAATTAAAAAATATTTAGGTGATGGCTAAGGTGGTTTGGTAGTGGGGAGAATGGTTAACCATTGGACCAGAGAGCCATTTGGCTAGGGCCTTGTTAATTTTTTGTTTTCGGCGGTGTGGAGGGTGTACCTGATTGATTCGAGGTTTGGTGGGCTGGCGGTAATGGCCGAGATGCCCCGGAGAACGAGGTGACCTATAAGCTCGTGGGGGGGTGAGGAGCTGGTAATGATGGCCAGGGTAGCAAGGCGGTGGGGGCGGGCAGAGGCGAGGGCGTGGTCCACAAGGTGCAACAGGGCAGGGTCGGTGAGGTTGATGTGGGGGGAGGTCTCGGGATTGGTGTGATCGTAGCCGGTGGTCAGGCTGGCTAGAGGTTCGAGGTTCAAGGCAAGGCCATCGAGGTGGGTGGGGGCGAAGTCGGCGGCAGTTAAGGCGGCGGCGGGAGTGTCGATGGAGAGCCAGAATTTGGTGATTGCGGAGCGGACCAGGCCGGTGGCGGCGGCGATTTTTTTGAGCTGGTCAAATTCACTGCTTTGCCGCAGGCCGGTGAACATTAACTCTAAGTTGTGGGCGCCTTGGTTTTTGGCCTCCCGAAAGGCTTGGAGTTCGAGTTCCAGAAAACGGCTGTTGCCTAAGTGGCGCAGGGCCCCGCGGCGCCCCAGGTGGGGGTTTAACTCGCGGGGTTCAAAAAGGCGGCCGTGGGGGAGGTTTGCTAGTTTGTCTGAGGACAGGTGGGAGATTTGGTAAATAACGGGACGGTGGCCAAAGGCATGTGAGGCTTCGAGCAAGTGGTCGGTCAGAGTTTGGCGGAAGGCATGGTGGGTTCTGGCTTCGAAGAGTTTGTGGGGGTGGTGGCCGGCTTGGATGAGGGCGTGGGGAGAGAGGAGCAGGCCGTCGAAGTTTAGTTGGCCAAGATGCACGGGGTCGGTTTTGAGTTCGGCTTGCGCGTAGACTTTGGTGGCAGTTTGGGCGGAGGATTCGAGGATGGGCTGGTCAGGGAGGTTGACGGGCGGGGCGGTGAAAGTGTGGCTCGTAGGGGCGCCTTGGTAGACCTGGCCCGTGGCGGCGTTGATGGTGTAGAGGTGGCCGGATTTAAGGGTGGAGGTGGCGTGGGCCGCGCCGACGATGGCGGGCAGGCCCAACTCGCGGGCGATGATGGCGGCGTGGCTGACCTGGCCGCCGACGTTGGTGACGACGGCACCGGCTTTTTTGATGGCCGGGAGAAGATCTGGGGTCAGGGCGGTGGTAACTAGAATATCGCCGGGGGTGAGAGTGTGGAGATCTTTGGTGCTTTTGATGATCCGGGCGTGGCCGGTGTGGATACCCGGGGAGCTCGGGTTACCCTGGAGGACGAGCTTCAAGTTGGCCAGGAGTTTGGTGGGGGTAGGCGCTTTTTCTGGGGAGGCGGCGTGTTGATAGTCACGGCAAGCGGTGATGTAGAAGGTGCTTTTGGTTTGGTACCAGTGTAGTTGTTGGGGGTAAAAAAAATGGTGGCTGACGCTTCTACCCAGTTTGGCCAGAGTGATGATCCGGGCGGAGTTGAGTTTGGGTGAGTTGGCTTGACGCACGGGGAGGGATTGGGATTTTAGCTCGTGGCCGGCAAGGACTGTTTGGGTAGCCTGAAGGTTGAGCTGGACGTGCCTTAATTCGAGGCTTGATTTGGTGACCTGGTAGTAATCGGGGGTAAGACTGCCTTGTAAATACTTCTGGGGCAGGCCCCAAACCGCTTCGATGATGAGAGTGTCTTTGTCGCCGCTTACGGGGTTGGTGGTGAAGATGGTACCGGAGACGAGCGGGAGTTTGAGGGGTAAAACGGTGATGGCCAAGGTTGGATGGGGATGGCGGGAGGGGTGGGCGTAATCGAGGAGGGCTTGGCTGGTGTAGAGATTGGCCCAGATGTGGGTGAGGGCTTGGAAGAGGTTGGCGTCGCCTTTGGTGAACTGGGGAAGTTTGAAGGCCAGGGCGGTAGTAGTAGGTAGGTGCCCCGGCGGAGTGGAGGCGGTCACTTGGACAGGGCCGGCACGGTTGGCGAGGTTATAGGCTTTGGCGATGGCCAGGGTGAGTTCTTGGGGTAGTTCCAACCGGGAAAAAAGAGCATTAATCTGGGTGGCACGGTGGCTGAGGTCGTCGGGCTCTTGAGGGTCTAAACCGTGGAGGATGTTGGCGATCTTGGTGTCAAGGTTGTTTTGGGTGGCTATTTGGCGGAGGGCGGAGGTGGTGATGACAAAGCCGTTATCAACAGGGAAACCTGAGGAGAGAAGGTCGGCGAGGTAGCTTGCTTCGGTTCCCACGAGGGACAAGTCGTCTTCGGTGATGTCTTTGAGCCAGATTATTGGCTGGGGCATGGGCAGTAAAAATCAAAAATTAAAAAATAAAGGTCAAAATTTAAATTAAAGTTTAAAAAGAACACACAAATAACTGACAAGTTAATTGCTGAATTAATGTTACAACAATGACGTTGGTGTTGCCAGAACTGGCTGGAAAGACAGACTGAAATCTAGTCGACAATGACTTTGAGGCCGCGGCCAAAGGGTGTGGCAGTGGCGCGCTTGATGTAGGAGGCGATGTTGTCTTTGAACCACTGGGGTTTGGCCTCTTGGATCTTGCCGATGGTGAAGTATCCGACTGCCATAGTGGTGGCCAAACCAGCGTTTTCCGGGAGTGGGACAGTGAGTTTGGTGCCGACAAAATCTGCTTGCCCATTGCCAAACTGGATGCAGAGCTCTTTTTCGTAAGGGATGACGGTGACGGCGTGTTTTAATTCTTCGAAAGTTCTGATGTCGCGGGCGACTCTTCTGGCAAAGAGCTCGGTAAACTTGACGTCAAAGAGCTTGTTGCCTGGGGCAAAGATTTCGGGAGTGACTAATAAATAACCTTCAAAATCACCAATGTTTTGTGGAATGGTTGGGGTAACTTTGGTGTGGATAAAGTCGAGTATTTGCTCGGGGTTTTCTCTGGTTTTGGCAAAGATCCAACCCATGTAGGTGGAAGTGTTGTAGGTGTATGGCTCGCGGTTTTTGGGAGTAATAACGGTGTTTTCGGATCCCAAGATTTGGCTTGCGGAGGAGTTAGGAGTGCAGGTGACAAGAGTAGTTTTAACGCCTTGGGATTGGTAGTGTTTGGCGACCACGGAGGCGTGTTTTTCGCCTGAGGCGGAAAAAATAACGGCGCCGTCATGGTCTCTTGTGAGGACTTCCTGGTAGTTATTTTCGTTGGCGAAAATGGCGTCGCGGTTGGAGTATAAAATTGTGGCGGTAACGATGGCGTTACCGCTGCCGACGATGATGGGTTTTTGGTAGTTGGGGATTTGGACTTTGGGTAGACCAACATTAGCAAATAGTTCTAGGGCGCCTAGTACTGCGGTTGATAGGCTGGGTAAATTAGCTTCGGTAAAGGTGTCCATGATGTGTTTGTTGTCGAGTGAGGCCATGTATGCTCCTTATAAAAAGGTTTTTAAAACGGTGGCGTGTTTGGTGAGTGGGGTAAGAATGTAGGCGCCGGTGCTGGCAGGAACAAAAGCAGAATAGCCGGTTCCTAGTGTTAATTCAATAGTTGCCGCTTTAAGCTTAATGCTGCCTTGATAGGCGAAGAGGTGGTGATAAGAGTCTGAGGTGGTGGTGTGTTGGTTACTGACTGGTTTGTTGAGAGAAATTTGCTGCATTTGGTAATTTGGGGTTGAGAAGATTTGGCGCACGGTATAGGTGGAAGTTTTTTTGACGACTTTTCCCGCGGTGAAGTGGCCTTGGGGGTTATTAGCTTCCGGTGATTTATCGATGTATTTAAAATAATCGTTGATGTTTAGGGGGCGGATTGTGCCGTCGCCCACGATTTTGCCGCGGTCAAAAACGCGGATGGTGGAGACTGGATCATAGACGTTTTTTTGGACTTCGTAGATGATGTTGCCTTGAGGGTGGGTTTTGGCGTTTTCTTCCCAGGAGTGGTGGATGCCGCAGGGAGAGAGATCGATGGCTTGGTGGCGGGCTACTTCTTGCGTGTTGACGTAGTTTTGGGGATTGTGGTTTTTTATAAATTCTTGGAGCTGTCCCCTAGCCTCTTTGATAGTAAGTTTTTTGCTTTGAACTTGGGAGCTTAGATCTTGGGCTTTTTGATTGACCTCTAAACAAACCTGTTGGTATTGGTTCCAGTCAATGTTTGGTTTGACTCCAAGAGTGATAAGACCGGGTTCGAGATAATACCAGGATTCGGGTTTGGGTTGCCAACTAGCTACTGGTTTTTTGACGTGGAGCTGGTAGGAGTTGCCGGCGGCTTGGGTGAGTTTGATAAGGATTTGGACATGATTGCCGTGGAGTTTGATGGCTTTAGCGCCGAGAGTTTTGACGGGAGAGGTTTTGATTAGATTGGAGATGGTAAAGGGTTTGCCAGAGCCGAGAAGACTGACTTTTTGAGGGCTGGCGGGATTGCCTAGAGCCACAGGGACTTTGGTGGAGTTGGTTTCCAAAGAGAGAAGGGTGTGTTGGTAAAGTTCGTAGGATTGGCCAAGCTTTTTACCCTTGAGTTTGGGGCTTTTGAGTCGTTTGAGACTGGCAATATAATCCCCACCCCAAGTTGGCTGCTCGATCAGGGTGGGGACGATTAAGTAAGGTTGAACTGTTGGCATGTTATGACCTGATTATGGCCAAAACTTCATCGCGTTTTTGTTCCATGAGTTGGTGGTTTTTCGCCTCGAGATTTAAGCGAATGAGAGGTTCAGTGTTTGAGCCACGAACGTTAAAGCGCCAGTCGTTGAACTCAGCTGAGACGCCGTCGACCTTAAGAATTTCAGTGGCGGTTGTCTGGTAATGACTTTCAATTTTGGCGAGAGTGTCTGGGACGCTGGTGACTTGGGAGTTAATTTCCCCGGAGATAAAGTAGCGTTGGAGCATTTCGTCGACTATTTGGTCCAATGACTTGGGTGAGTGGCTAAAGTAATCAAGGAGGTAGAGCATGGTGACAATGCCAGTGTCACAGTAGAAAAAATCGGCAAAGTAATAGTGGCCGGTGACTTCGCCGCCAAAGACCGCGGCTTCGTCGATCATGCGTTTTTTGATGTATGAGTGGCCAACGCGGTTGTAGAAAGGTTTACCGCTGTTTTTGGTAATAGTTTCTGGTACTACTTTTGATGCCCTGATGTCATAAACGATATTGGCGCCGGGTTTTTTGTGAAGAAAATATTCTGAGAGGATGGCCGTCATAAAATCGCCTGGGATGAAGCGACATTTTTTGTCTAGGACGAAGAAGCGATCGCCATCGGGGTCAAACATTACACCTAGATCAGCACCGGTTTCTTTAATTTTGGCAGTGATGTCGTGCCTGTTTTCCTCTTGGAGTGGATCACCGCCGTGGTTGGGGAAAGTGCCGTCCGGCTCAAAGTACATGGCGACAATTTCAATGTTGTTGAGTTTTGGTTTGAGGGCTTCGATGATTGGCCCGACCATGCCGTTGGCGGTATCGGCGACAATCTTGAACGGTTTGAAATTTTTGGTCGGGACTAAACCGGTGAGATAAGTCACAAACTCTTCCATGATATTTACCTGGGTGTGTTTACCTTGTTTATTGTTGGTGTAGCCGGGAAATTGATTGGTAACAATCATATCTTTGATCTTCATGATCTCGTCGTCGCCCGTCAAGAAATAGGGAATTTGACGGACCATTTTGAAGCCGTTGTATTCCTTAGGGTTGTGGGAGGCGGTAATCATAATACCGGGAAGTTTTCTGGTGGCGCAGGCGTAGTAATACATGTCTGAAGAAACCAGGCCAATATCGATAACTTCAACTCCTACGTCAAGGAGAGTTTCCAGAACGACTTGGTGGAGACTTGGACCGGAAGTGCGGCAGTCACGACCCAAGACCAGTTGAGAAGGTTTGAGGATTGAAACGATACCTTTGGCCACACCCTTGGCGATGTCCTCGTTGAGCTGGTTTGGATAAGTGCCACGGATATCATAGGCTTTGAAAATTGAGGCGTCGACGTTGCTCATGAGAGCTCCTTTTCATATAATTTCATACGCGGGAGATAATCCTAGATGGTGGCGATGAGGATGTCAAGTGCTGAGGACAGGCTTAAGCTATTGTGACTAGTTTTGAGGGCGTGATCAAGGTCGAGAAGTTTTTGGTGGAGCTTGATTAGATCGGAGAGGTT
>CAYMQI010000025.1:0-2475 GCA_964392715.1 uncultured Pseudomonadales bacterium
TTGTTTGTGATTTGCCTGCCCCGAGCGTAGTCGAGGGGGTGCTGGTGATTTGTGTTAGCTGGCTCTGGCTTTTTCCTCCGCTTCTTTGACTTCGCCGATCATGTAGAAAGGTTCGTCGGAGATTTCATCGTATTTGCCGGCGAGGATATTGGCAACGCCCACGACCGTCTGGTCCCTCGTCACGTACTTGCCAGGATTGTTGGTGAATTGTTCGGCGGTGTAGAAAGGCTGGGAGAAAAATTTCTGAACTTTTTTGGCGCGGGAAACGGTGACCTTTTCTTGTTCGGAGAGCTCGCCCTCACCGAGAATGGCGATGATGTTTTGCAGAGACTTGTAACGCTCGAGCACTTTGAGGGTTTCTTTGAGGGTGTCGTAGTGTTCCCGGCCCAAGACGTCCCTGTCGAGGGAGGAACTGGAAGCCAAGGGGTCCATGGCGGGATAAATTTTGGCTTGGGCGATTTTCCGGTCCAAAACGACCACGGAATCAAGGTAAGTAAAGATGGCTTGGATGGCGGGGTCGGAAAAGTCGTCGGCGGGAACGTAGACGGCTTGGACCGAGGTGATGGAGCCGGTGGGAGTGGAGACGATGCGTTCTTGGATTTCCCCGAGTTCCGAGGCCATGGTGGATTGATAGCCGGTTTCGGAGGGGATGCGGCCCAAAACGGTGCTAATTTCGGCGCCGGCTTGGATAAAACGGAAGATGTTGTCGATAAACAAAAGGATCTCACGGCCGGTAAGATCGCGGAAGTACTCGGCCATGGTGACGGCGGTAAGGGGAGTGCGGAAGCGCATGGCGGGGTATTCGTTCATTTGCCCGAGGACGATGGCGACGTTTTCCAAGACGTGGGTTTCCTTGAGTGTAAGAAATAGCTCGTTGCCTTCGCGGGTTCGCTCCCCCACTCCGGCAAAGACAGACTTGGTGCCGTGTTTGACGGTGGTGTTGTGGATAATCTCGGTGACGAGCTGGGTTTTGCCCACGCCCGCGCCGCCGAAGAAGCCGATCTTGCCGCCTTTTAAAAACGGGGTAAAAAAGTCGATGGACTTGATGCCGGTTTCGATGATGTCCGAGGCTGATTTGACTTCCTTGTAGAGCGGACTGGGTTTGTGAATGGGGGCGGTGTCGGTGGTGGAGATGGGCCCTAACTTGTCCACGGGTTTACCGAAAACGTTGACGATGCGGCCCTGCATCTCCTGGCCGACGGGGATGTGGAGGACGCCGCCGCTGTCTTTGACGGGCAGCCCTAGTTGCAGACCGGAAGTGGGTAACATGGACAGGCAGCGGGCGGTGTGATTGGTCAAGTGTTCAAAAACTTCGAGGATCAACTTGTTTTCGTTTTGAACTTCCAGGGCGTTGTAGATATCGGGGATTTCCAGGGGAAAGTGGACGTCGACGACAGCACCTTTGAGGGCGACAATGCGGCCGGTGTGGCGCTGGGGGTTGGAATCGTCCTGAGCCTTTTTGGCGATGATGTTTTTGCCCAGAGATGTGGTCATGTTTTGAGTTTTGACATTTAAGTTGCCGTTTAAGTGGTGGTTATTCTTCATCAGCCCAGAGGGAACGGCCAGCCTGGACTTCCTGGATCTTTTTGTCGATGAGTTTCCTTCTGGCTTTATTGTACTGGAGCTGGAGTTCTTTGAGTAAATCACCGGCGTTGTCGGAAGCGGTTTTCATGGCCATCATTTGCGAGGAGTAGAGGGCCAGTTTGGAGTCGAGGATTTGTTGGCGAAAGAGGGCGTATCTTAATTTGGTTTCCATGAGCTTGATGAGTTCGTCGACGTTGGGCTCGAAAATAAATTTACCTTCGACTCGTTCTTTTTTGGCTTCGTCGACGATAATGTTGGGAACGGTGAGTTCGACAAAAACGACTTCGCGGATGACGGTGTTGACGTATTTGGAGTAGAGGAGAAAAATCTGGTCATAATGATAAAACATGCCGATGAGGGGGCGCAAATCGTCGAGGGTGACTTCTTCGGGGATGTTGTAGGGGTAGTAGGCGAGGCCGTGTTTTCTGGCCGCTTTGGCAAAGAAGGCCTGGCCTTTGGTGCCTAAGACAAAATAGTCGGCGTCTTTGTATTTTTCGATGATGGGGTCGGCTTTTTTGATGATATCGGTGTTGTAGCTGCCGGCCAAACCCTGGTTGGAGGTGACGACGATGATGGCGATGTTGAGCTGTTCCGGCGGGAGTTGTTGGCCTTTTTGAGGCTTTTTGCGGGACTTGAGCTCGGCTTTTTTGACGCCCAGTTCTTTTTCGAGCTGCTTGGTGCGTTCGAGTTCGAGCTCGCGCAGGATGAGAGTGGCTTCATCGACGAAGCGGCGGGAGGCTTCGACGACTTTCCTAAGCCGAGTCATGCGGCCGGCGGCGATCTGTTGGAGCGAGTGGGCAAAACCGCCGACGGATTTGACGACGATGCGTTCCTGGTTGATTTCGTTGATCTGGGGCATAAAATTTAGGCAGTAAATTTTTAAAATTAAAA
>CAYMQI010000025.1:2575-13054 GCA_964392715.1 uncultured Pseudomonadales bacterium
GCAAAAAATTTATTTTTTGAGTTTTAAACTACATTTTTATTTGATTTGTTACTTGGTTTCCCCTGCCATGATGGGCAGGCCGGCTTTTTTGCAAAAACCGATGAAAATCTGGTCGATGAGCTTATCGAGCTCTTTGATGTCTTTGGCGGTGTCGGCTAATTTTTTGAACTCTGAGAGATTTAGTTGCCGGTAGTAGGGAATGATGTTTTCTTTGAAAGTGACGACTTGGGGGAGTTCGAGGTGGTCCATGCGGCTGCTGGTGCCGATAGCCAGGATGAGGACCTCTTCGTCCGAAGATAGGGTGAGAGCGGAGTCTTGGGCCAGAAGTTCGCGGACCCGTTTGCCCCTTTTGATGTCGCGGAGGGTTTCGTCGGAGACTTCGGTGTTGATGGTCTCGAAGGATTTGACTTCGTTGTAGCGGGCCAGAACGCGGCCGGCCAGTTCGCCGACCTTTCTGAGCATGGGGGTCTGGACTTTGCCGCCGATACGAGAGACAGAGGTGCCGGAATCGACGGCGGGTAGGATGCCTTCGTGCATCAGGTTGGCGTCCAAGTAGATGTGGCCGTCGGTGATGGACATTAAGTTGGTGATGATGTAGTCGGAGACGTCGCCGGCCTGGGTTTCGGCCACGGGCAGAGCGGTGATGGAGCCGTCGCCCAAATCTTCGCTGGTCCGACAGGCCCGCTCCAGGAGGCGGGAGTGGAGAAAGAAGATGTCGCCGGGATAAGCGTCGCGGCCGGGGGAGCGTTTAAGAAGGAGTGAGACTTGGCGGTAAGCTTTGGCTTGTTTGGAAAGGTCATCGTAGACAATGAGGCAGTTTTTGCCCTGGTACATGAAGTACTCGGCGATGGCGGTGCCGGCATAGGGGGCGATGTATTGAAGCGAGGGGGGTTCGTTGGCCAGAGCAATGACGGCGGTGGTGTAATCCATAGCGCCGCGGTCGGCGAGCATCTTGATGGAGGATTTGGCTTTGGCTGCCTGGACGCCGACGCCGACATAGACGCAGTAGACGCCCATACCTTTTTGGTTGCAGATAATATCGAGCATGGTGCGGGTCTTGCCTGTCTTCCTGTCGCCGATGATCAACTCGCGCTGGCCACGGCCGATGGGAATGGTGGTGTCGATGACCATAACGCCGGTATGCAAGGGTTGTGAGATGGGGGTGCGGTCTAAGACGCCGGGGGCGGCAAACTCGACGTTCCTGAAGCCTGAGTTTTTGACGGGGCCGCGGCCGTCGATGGGCTCACCCAGGGGATTGACGACTCGCCCCAAGACTTCTTCGCCCACGGGCATCCTGAGCTTGGTGCCGGTAGAACGGGCTTGGTCGCCCCTTTTGATTTTGGAGTAGTCGCCCAAAACCACGGCTTCGACGCGGGTTTCCAAGATGCCCAAAATCAGGGCGCGCTGAATTCCGGCCGTGGCGGTATTGATCTCGATGATCTCGTCGATAGTGGCGCGGTCCAGGCCGATGACGTGAACGACGCCGTCGCCCACGTAGATAATTTCACCGACTTGAACTACTTTGGAGTCGGTAATTTCTCCAGGAAAAGCAAAGTCAAGGACTTGAGCGAAAGGAAGGGGCGGGGCGGCCGAGGGGCGGCGGGTCCTTGGGCTTTGTTGGGGGCGGCGATAGTCGAACTTGACGGTGGATTGGACCGTTCTAAAAACGTCTTCGATTTTGGGAGTTTTGGACATCAGAAAAATTTACGGAGTAAATTTTTTAATTCAAATTGCAAAAATCAAATATCAAAATGTATGTGAGGGTTAAGAATTCTTGCGTTTGGATTGGTCATTTTGCTTTTTTTGCACGATAGTTAACTAATTCCTAGAAGCTAAGGAAGTGTGTATCCATCTTATATCAAAAAGTCGGTCTGGAAAAAATATTACTCTTCTTCGAAGCGGCCGGTCACTTTGCTGGTTTGATTGATTTGGGAGAGCCAAAGCTGCCCAAATTGCTTGAGCTTGGTGGCGATGGAGAAATCGAAAATGAGGTTTTCGACCTGGACTTGGGCGCCGCCAACGATGTCGGGGTTGACCTCGTGGCTTAGGAGGACCTTGGCGCCCAAGGACTGGCTTAAGTCCTCGGCGATAATTTTGAGGTCGGCGTCCCCGAGGGGGACGGAGGTAGTCATGTTGACGATCTTCATGTTTTCGGTAGCCATTTGAAAAGCGCGGACAAAGCGGTCGAAATAATCAACTTTGTCGGAAGAAAACAACCAAAGACGGTCTTCGCTTAGCTCTTTGACAAAAAAATCGTAAAGCAAGGGGACATCGAGGCTTCTAATCAGGTAGAGGAGTTGGGTCTTTTTCTGGGCGGGGGTTAAGTTGGTGTCGGTGGCGATGGCGGAGGCGTGGTCCCTAAACGATTTTTTTTCGGCCAGCTCCTCGAGGGTGGCGGAAACGAGCTTTAAGTCGTGGCTGGTGTTGATACTGTCGATGAGGTTGTTGATGAGCGTGTCGAGGGTTTTCATGAGCGTTGTTTGTTTTGTTTGACTTGTTCGAGGGCTTTGAAGATTAAGTCCTTGTGTTGTTTTTCGGACAAGGAAGTTTCGATGACTTTTTCGGTGACGGCCAAAACCAGTTTGACCAAATTGGCTTCGATCTCCTGTTCGCGGGTGATACGGTATTGCCTTAAGTCTTTTTCGGCTTGCTGAAAGAGAGTTTCGATCTCGGCCTTGGTTTCGGCGATGATATGGCGGCGTTCTTCTTTGGCGTCGGCGACGATTTGGTCGTACTCGCCTTTGGCTTCGTCCTCGAATTTGTCAACGGAATCTTGGATGTTTTTGACGACGGTGGCCATTTTGGCGACTTTGGTGTTGGCCAGGAGTGTGGCTTTTTGTTTGTGGGTCTCCAGCTCGGTGCGGGCATTAGACAGAAAGCCAGCCAGTTCGCTTTCGTGGCGTTTGGAGCGCCTGAGGAAATAGAGGATGAGGATGACGACGTAGGCGACGGTGATGACGGTGTAGATGAGCCAGACTTGGTTCATGAGTGAAATGAAGAATGATCAGTAAAAAATGATGAATGAGGAATCATGAATAATGAATCATGGTTAAATGGTTGGATGCGGCTACCACGAACTCCTCCTCTTAAAAAGGAGGCGTTTTTAGCTTAGCAAGAGTGGAGGGGAGAAATCAATGGAAAGGGTAGGAGAAGTAGAATAGGGGGGATGGTTAGAGGGTTTCGGCCAGGGGGGAGCTACCTCATGCTCAGGAAGGCGGCGAAGACGGCCAGGCCGGCGACGACGATAAAGGCAAAGATGGACAGGTAGAGATTGATTTTGACCTTGGCTTTGGCAAAGGGATTTCTGCCCATGGCTTCCAGGCCACGGCTGGCCATGATGCCGCCGCCGATACTGGCGCCCAAGATACCAAAGCCGGCAGCCAGGCCGGCGCCTAAGTAGCGGACGATGGTGTACTTGTTGATGTCGGCTGATTTAAGGAGTTCGGCGAGCTTGCCGGAGATTGAGGAACCGAGGACGTCGCCCAAACCACCGCCGGCACCGGCGCCCAAACCGCCTGGGCCGCCGCCGTAGCCGACCTCAGAAAGCAAGGGCTCACCTTCGACTGCGAAGATATTGCTGACGCCGACCATACCGTCACCGACGGCGGTAATGGAAACTTGGGGGTGGCCTAGACTGATAATGGCCTGGACGTACCAAATACCCTGGTCATTGGGTTCGACGACGGCCGGGTCAAGGGTGCCGGTAGTGTCGGTGATGAGGATAGGGCCTTCGTAATCGGTGATGAAGTTGTTTAAGCTGTCCTTGGCGGCGATGGAGATGGTAAAGGGCTCGCCGACGCGTTGAGGAGACTCGATGTCTTCGATGACGAGGCGGCGGTTGAGACCGGTACCCACGGAACCGACGACTTTGGCGATCTTGACGATGTCACCTTGCTGCGCCGTGACGGTGACGGTGCCGATGCCCCCTTCGGTGGCAGTGAGTAAGACGGTGTTGGCGCTGGTTTGGGTGAGCGTACCCAAAGAACCGGTGACCTGGAAAGTAAAATTGACGTTGGCCACTGAGTTGCCAAAGACGTCGACGCCGCTGGCCAAAATGGGAATCCTGGCGTCTTTGAGGGCAGAGATGACTGACGGATCAATGATGACGGTACTCAAAACGCCGGCGGTCGAGGCGGTAGGGGTAGGAGTGGGGGTGGGGGTGGGGGTGGGGGTGGCGGAAGGGGTGGCGGTGGGGGGACCTGAGCCGCCCGGGCCGCCGCCGGTGACGTCCTCGGCAATGCCGGTGCCGATAACGGTGACGGTGGCGGTGGCGCCGCTCCCGCCGCTGGCCGCACGGACGGTGTTTAAGTAAGTGCCTTGCTCGGTGCCCGCGTAAAAAATGCCGGTGGGGTCGATGGTGCCGCCGCCGTTGACGATGCTCCAGGTGGGAGTAATAGAAATGTTATTTGAGAACTGGTCGCGGCCGACGGCGGTAAAGGGTGCGTAGCTGCTCTCGGGGACGACGGCGACAGAGGGAGTGATGGCGATGGAAACCAGGGTATCGGCGATGGCGCTGGAATAAAAATTGACGGCGTTGGTAACGCCGGAAGTGATAAAGGCGGTGGCAATGTAAGTGCCGATCTTGCGGCCAAGGGTAAGGGAGGTGGTGACCAGACCGCTGGAGTTACTGGTACCGGTGGCCGACGAGAGTGATTGGCCGGTGGCCCCAGAGGGGGAACTGATGATTTGGAAGTTGACGCCGACGTTGGGGATGGGGTTGTTGTAAGGATCGATGACGCGCACAGACAGGGCGGTGGGCAGCTGGGTAAAGACGACGCCTTGTTGGTTATTACCCGAGTTGATGGAGAGAAATTTGATGCTGCTGTCGGCATTGATAGTGAAGGTGTTGGAAAGGCTGATAACGGCACCGCTACTGACGGTGATGTAGTCGCTGGTGGCAGCCTGCGTAATGTAGGCAATGCCGGTCCAGACGCCGGCAATGAAGTTGCTGGTCTGAGTCGGATAAATGGTGGTGGTGGTGTTGTCCAAGTTGGCCGAGCCGGTGTAGGTGGTCATGGTGGCGCCGAACTCGTCCTTGGCAGTGATGGTGAGCTGGAAGGGTTGGCCGGCAATCTTGGCGCCGCCGGTTTCGAAGTTGTTAAATTGGTACGAGGTGAGGGTGGCGGCGGAGACCGGGGTGGCCTTTAACAACAACAGGAAAAAAAGTATAGTAATTGAAGAGGCAAAAGCGAAAAATTTTCTCATAGCGATGGTTGGTAACCCGTCGATTTATGTTACTATCTGTAAACCTCGAGAGCAAATATGAACCCGAGTTTGGTAGTTAGTACGGTTTTTCTCACCCCAAGGTGCTGCTGTGGGTATAGACCTGGAGATGTTGAAAGTGCAAAACTTGTGCATGAAGTTATGGGGGCAGGATGTTATTTATAGATGACCAGAGTCGAATAGACAAGGAGGCGCTGCGGACGTATACGGCGGCGCAGTTGAGCAAATGCGTGGGCGAGTTGGAAAGATTGGTGTATGGTGAGGAAAATAGGCAGTTTTGGGACGGATTGCATAATTTGATCGGGACGATGGAGGATGAGAAAGTCAGGGACGGTTATCGAAAAGTAGAACGGCAGTTATTAAACCTGAAATCGTACCTCACCGGCTGGCTGGAAACTTCGGTGGCCAGTCCTGAGAGATTTGAGATGTTCGTGCAAACGAAGGCCAATGAATTAAAAAGCGGTGACGAGAAGCGCGACTATTTTTGGGCCATGCAGGTGAGGCACGATCAGTTGGTGGCGCTGGTGACGGTGGTGGAGAGGCTGATGGAAAAGATTAAAGTGTGGGTCAAACAAAAACCAAAAGTGGTAATGGAGGATCCAATCTGCGCCGGACTGGTTGATTTTGGGCTGGAGGATCAGGTATATCTGGAGGCAGGAAATATTCACAAAAAACGTAGAGCCCTGTCCGCTAGGTAAGCTATGAACTTGCTTAAGTCATATTGGTTGGGGTACCGCGACGAAATGATTGCTACCGGAGTAGTGTTTTGCGTGGCGGCAACGGGCAGTTTTTTGGTGTTGGCCAACAGTGGACTGCTGCCTAAAATGGGCACAAGCGGAGAAGTATCCAGTCAGGAACAGGTGTTGGGAGAGAGCGATAGTGGAGGCGGGAATGAGCAAGCAGGAGTGGGGACGCCCACGCCCTCGGCTTCGAGCGCGCCAACTGCCAGCCCCGCGCCCAAGGCGACGCCGCCAACAACGGTAGTGGCGACGCCTTCGGCCACGCCGACAACGGTTTTTGTCAGCGGCGGAAAAGTTTTTGAGGAGGAGAAGTTCCGGCTGACGCTAAACAGCCTGCGGATGGATATCAATGCCCAGGCGCAAACTAGGGCGTTTAGGTTGGACGCGGTCCTGGCCAACAAGACAGTGACCGAAGGGCTGCATAACCGGTTGGCGGTGGCCATCGTCAGGAACGGCCAAGTGATCATTGAGAATGCCCCTTTGTCTTTGTCGGAGTTCAAAACGGTGATGCCGGGGCAACAATTGACCTTTACAGCCAGTGTTAGTTTGATTGAAGGCACGGATGTGAAAACTGTTTTTTACAAGCCCGGGATAGGTGGCCTCAATGACCTGGAGTTTGTGGTGATCCCATGATGAAAATTTCATATTATTGAGTAATTATTGTTGACACTTTTGACAAGGCCGGCGA
This sequence comes from uncultured Pseudomonadales bacterium, assembly GCA_964392715.1. Taxonomy (GTDB): domain Bacteria; phylum Patescibacteriota; class Microgenomatia; order UBA1400; family CAYNFZ01; genus CAYMQI01. Next base: position 9,227 of record CAYMQI010000025.1, read on the forward strand.
GGGGATTTTCCTGGCAAATTTGGGGGGGTTTTGAGTGACTTAGAGGTGAAAAAGGGCAAAATCAACAAGGTCGGTTGGCGGCGCACATTGACAGTACTCACCAAAAGACTCTAGTATGAAGGTACGGCATTATGAATGTCGTTGTTTCTATGTATCAAGATAACTACAGCTCACCACGTGTGTTGATGTTTGGTTGGGAGTTGCCGCCTCATAATAGCGGAGGTTTGGGAGTGGCCTGTTACGGTTTGGCTCGCGGGTTGGCTGCTGCCGGAGTAAAAATCGGGTTTGCGCTGCCGCGAAGGTTGGGGGTGGAGATACCGTTCCTGCAACTACTGGAGCATGAGCTGCAGGACGTGGAGGTGACGGCGATTAATAGCCTGATGGCTTCTTACATGGGAGTGGCCGAGTACAATGCCTTGAGGGTGACGGGCCGGGCCGAGCGGATGAGGATTTATGGCAATAGCCTACTGGATGAGGCGATGAGGTATGGAGAGATGGCGGCGGAGTGGTCGAGGTCGCAACCCCACGATATTATTCACGCCCACGACTGGATGACCTTCCCGGCAGGGATGAGGGCCAAGGAAGTATCGGGAAAACCGTTGGTAACTCACGTGCACGCGACTGAGTATGACCGGACGGGGGGCAGCGTGAATTCAGATATTGCGGATATTGAGTATGAAGGATTGAACAAAGCAGACCGGGTAATTGCGGTGTCTGAATACACCAAAAATATCGTGAGGCAATACTACGGGATAGCAGCAGAGAAGATCCACGTGGTGCACAATGGGGTTAATTTTGACGAGTTTTCGCCGATGCAGATCCGGCAGATTTTCCCCAACGACAAGATTGTGCTGTATGTGGGGCGGCTGACGCTACAAAAAGGGGTCGATTACTTTGTCCGCGCGGCAGAGAAAGTGTTGGCGGCAGAACCGAAGACGATTTTTCTGGTGGTGGGCAGCGGCGATATGGAGCGGAGGTTGATTATGGAAGCGGCCTTTCGGGGCATCGGCCACCGGATAATCTTTGCCGGTTTCCTGACCGGGGAGAAATTGAGGATGTGCTACCAGATGGCCGATGTGTTTGTGATGCCGTCGGTGTCTGAGCCTTATGGACTGGTGGCGCTGGAGGCGATTGCGGCCGGGGTGCCGGTGATTATTTCGAAACAATCGGGAGTGGCCGAAACCCTTTCGAGTGTGTTGAAAGTGGATTTTTGGGACATTGACCGCATCGCCCAAATGATTATTGAGGTGTTGGAATACCCCAACTTGGCGGCCGAGATGGTGGCGGCGGCGAAATTGGAAGCGGCTCAGATGACTTGGGAGAGCGCGGCTTATAAAACGTTAGCGGTGTATCGACAACTGATATAGAAAATGGCAGCTATTGTTTTTTATTTCCACGTCCATCAACCTTACAGAATCAAGCCTTATGGTTTGTTTTCGATCGGGGAAGACCGGAGTTACTTTGATGGCCACAACATTGACCGGTTGAATAACCGCAAGATCCTGCAGAAAGTGGCGGGGAAGTGTTATTTGCCGGTCAACGGGATTTTGTTGGAACTACTTAAAAAGATTGACGATTTTAAAGTGAGTTTTTCCATCTCCGGAGTGGTGCTGGATCAATTCAGCGAGTTTGCACCTGAAGTCTTGGATTCGTTCAGGGCTTTGGCGGCGACGGGGAAAGTGGAGTTTTTGAGTGAGACTTATTACCACAGCCTGGCGTTTTTGTACTCCAGGGATGAATTTGCCCGACAGGTGGAGAAGCACAGGAAAAAAATTAAGGAGTTGTTTGGCTACGAGACGAAGGCTTTCCGTAACACTGAGCTGATCTACAACAATGAGGTGGCCGCTGAAGCAGAAAGACTCGGGTTTGACACGATACTGGCCGAAGGGGTGGAGCGGTACTTGGGGTGGAAGTCGCCTAACTTCGTGTACCGGCCCAAAGGGACGAAGAAAATTAAGCTGCTTTTAAAAAATTACAAGCTGTCGGATGACATTGCCTTTCGTTTTTCGGAGCGGAGTTGGTCGGAGTGGCCGCTCACCAGCGAAAAATATGCCCAATGGATCAATGCAATTAACGGCAACGGTTATCTGGTCAATCTGTTTATGGACTACGAGACGTTTGGTGAGCACCAGTGGGAAGATACGGGGATATTTGATTTTATGAGGGCCTTGCCCTTTGAACTGAAAAAACACCCAGATAATACGTTTATGACCGTGTCTGAAGCGGCGGAAAGCTTTCCCCCTCAAGACGAGATTGATATGCCGGACCTGACGTCGTGGGCGGATTTGGAGCGGGATCTATCGGCGTGGTTGTCTAACGCGATGCAGCAAAACGCGGCTTACAGCCTCTTTGATCTGGAGAAAAAAGTGATAAATTCGGGTGATGACGGGCTGATTGAGGATTGGAGGCGGTTGACGACGAGCGACCATTTCTACTATATGTGCACCAAGTGGTTTGCCGACGGGGACGTGCATAAATACTTCTCGCCAAACGAGAGCCCTTATGAAGCCTATGTCCACTACATGAACGTATTGCATGATATGCGCCAAAGGGTGTACGATATTAAGGAACCGAATCTAACCAGGAGTACTGCCCATGAATAGTTGGACCCCCGCTGTGTATGTGGCCCCAAAGTGGAGGGCCTATGTGACCCCGAGCGAGAGCGCGTTTGCATTTGCCAACGGAATAAAAGTGGCGTCGATGTGGGAGTTGAAACAGGCGCTACTGACGCTGCCGGAGGACGTGGTGGTAGCCCACGTTGGCAGCAAGAGCAACGATATCGCGGATTGGGTGGAAAAAATTGTAGGCGACGGAGAACTGGCTGAGGAAATGCGCAAGTATAATCACCGCTGGGGCCTGATCGTGGCGCTGGAGCGGCAGATGATGAGAACCTTGGATCTACCTAATTTTGTGGCCAAGAGGTGGCTTGCCAAAGCCCACAATAAATTTTCCTTTGTCAGTGGGGAGCAGGTCGCCAGCTTGGAAGAGCTGGCCAAGACTTTGGCTAAAGTAAGTGATGAGACGGTGACTTTCCACTGCGAGCGGCACCCCAACGATATGGCCATGTGGGTGGTGGATATTATCGGTGACTATGAATTGGCGGAAATGTTGACCGAAGCGACCAGCCGCGAGCAGATGCTCCGGTATGTGGAGGACCATTTGGAGATGCTCAAGGAAGCGGCGGAGTGATTTAGATCGTAGATGGTTGGGGTGGGGGTTTGAGTGTAGGGTGTTATCTTTTTATTTTCATTTTTTTCTGGTAGAGTCTAAGGCATGGCAAAGAAGTTAAAGCGAGTAAAAGCTGAGAAGGCGGATACGGCAAGTAAAGGCAGACGAGTAAGGGTAACGCTAAAGGGAGAATGGTGGTTAGATGGCTTGGTGTTACTCTCGGTGGTGGTGTACGGCGTATCAGTGTGGTGGCCGACGAGGTATCTACCTTATTTCTGGGACAGCGCTTCTTTGGTGGCCACTGGGGCGCACGATTTGCTCCTGCGTAACTTGTGGCCGCCGGTGTTGATGGAGTTGAAGACGGCCCATCAGCCAGGCCTGATGGTGGTGTTGGCGGCGGCGTGGAAAATCTTTGGCGAGAGCCGGCTGGTGTCCCACTTGGTGATGGTGCCGGCGCTGCCAACTCTGATGTTTGCCAGTTACTGGATGGGAAAGAAGCTGTACTCCCCGATCCTGGGAATCTTGGCGGGTTTTGTGACGGGAGTGGTGCCGATGGTTGTGGCTGAGTACGGCGTGCTGTCGGTGGAGTTGTGGGTGGGTGCGGTGGCGGTGGCGGCAGTGGCGCTATGGTTATCCAACAGGAAAATGGCGGCGATGTTA
>CAYMQI010000026.1:0-12735 GCA_964392715.1 uncultured Pseudomonadales bacterium
GACTCATCTCTTGACCCCTCCCCCCTCAAGTGCTAAACTATCATCTAGGTAAGAGAGTAATTTACAGGTGGCCACAGTCCACCTTTTTTATTACTCTCTCCACATTACTCATTATTTCTTCCTCATTATTTTCTAATCATGTCTAACCAATCCAACCTTACCGCCCGTACCGAATTTGCCGCCGCCTTAAACCAAATTTGCTCCGAGCGTGGCATCGAACCCCAGGTCGTCCTCGACACCATCAAAGCGGCTATCTTGGCCGCTTTCCGTAAAGACTACCCCGACGAATTTATCGATATCGAAACTCCCGAAGAAAAATTTCAAGTCAACATTGACGAAGTCACCGGCAGCGCCAAGATCGTCGAGATCGCCACCGCTCGCGACGTCACCCCTCCCGGTTTTGGCCGAATTGCCGCCCAAACCGCCAAACAAGTCATCCTCCAACGCGTCCGCGAAGCCGAAAAAGACGCCATCATCAGCGAATACGAAGACCGTATCGGCACCGTCGTCTCCGGCATGGTTTTGCGCTTTGACGGCAAAAACGTCATCGTCGACATCGGCCGCGGCCAGGCCGTCATGCCCCCAGAAGAGCAAATCGCCGGCGAGTACTACAAAATGAACCAGCGCCTGGCCATCTTTATCCTGGAAATCCGCGACACCATGCGCGGCAAAACCATCATCGTCTCCCGCGCTACTCCCGAGCTGGTCAAAGAGCTCTTCCGCCGCGAAGTCCCCGAAGTCGCCTCCGGCGCCGTCGAGATCAAGGCCATCGCCCGCGAAGCTGGACATAGGACCAAGATCGCCGTCCACTCCACCCAAGAAGGCGTCGACCCCGTGGGTTCCTGCGTCGGCCAAAAGGGTGTGCGCGTCCAGGAAGTCATCAACGAATTAAACAACGAAAAAATCGACATCATCCAATTTAGCGACAAACCCAAAACCTTCATCACCGCCGCCCTGGCTCCGGCCGAGGGCTTGAACATCGACCTCGACGAAGACCAAAAGAAAGCCGTCGTCACCGTCCCCGACGCCCAGCTAAGCCTCGCCATCGGCAAAGGCGGCCAAAACGTCAGATTAGCCGCCAAACTAGCCGGCTACAAGATCGACATCGTCGGCGAATCCGGGCAGTCGGTAGCCAGCGCCAACCAAGACCAAAAGAGCGAACTGGATACTCTGGGCCTTTCCGCCCGCACCCAGACCGCCCTCACCCAGGGCGGCATCACCACCATCGAAGGCTTAGAGGTTGAGAAGGAGAGTTTAAGCGCCATCAAAGGCATCGGCCCCAAATCAATCGAGGAAATCACCAAGGCTTTAGGAAACTTCAAACCAGCCACCGCCAAAGCCACCAAGGCTGAACCGGCCGGACCAGCAGCCGAAGAAACCAAAGAAGCCGAGTCTGATCAGACAGAATAACCAATAATCAAGCCAGGATTTGTTTAGAATTTGGAGTTTAATGCTTTGAGCTTGTTTGATTATCGGTACTTATGATTTGGTGCTCTGCTTCAAAGCAATTTAGTCCATAGTCATTGCCTCTCCCTATGCCAAAAAAGAAGTCCACCAAACTAACCGCCGTCAAACCCCCAGTCGTCACCATCATGGGCCACGTCGATCACGGCAAAACCACCCTCTTGGATAGTATCCGCCACTCGGAGGTCACCGCCACCGAACAGGGCGGCATTACTCAGCACATCGGCGCCTACCAGATCGAGCGAAATGGTGGCAAAATTACCTTCATCGATACTCCCGGCCACGCCGCCTTTTCTAAAATGCGCGCCCGCGGCGCCCAGGTCACCGACATCGCCGTCTTAGTCGTCGCCGCCGACGACGGCGTCAAACCCCAGACTAAAGAATCCATTAGACACATCAAAGAGGCCGGTGTTCCCATCATCGTCGCCATCAACAAAATCGACATCAAAGGCTCCTCTCCCGAAATGGTCAAAGCCCAGCTCGTCAAAGAGGATATTAACGTCGAGGGTTACGGCGGCAACACTCCTGTCGTCGAAATTTCCGCCCGGCAGGGTACTGGCGTTGATAAACTCCTCGATACCATCAGCATCTTAGCCGAGCTAGAAGGATTTACCGCCGACCCCCTCGCCCCCCTCTCTGCCGTCGTCATCGAGTCCGAAATGAAGAAAAACCAAGGTCCCACCGCCACCTTGCTTATCCAACAGGGCACTTTGAACCAAAGTGACCGCCTCGTCGCCCTCGGCGCCCCCGCCTCCACCCAGGTCACCGCCAAACGCTTGCTCTCCGATCAGGGCAAAACCATCACTTCCGCCCTCCCGTCTACCCCGGTCCAGATCATCGGCTTCAAACAAGTCCCTCTGGTTGGTACAGTCTTTACCACCGTTGGTAGCGGTTTGACCGCTCCCACACCCGTCGCCCCCGCTCCCGTTCCAGAACCGATCGGCGCCCCCGCCCCAGATCAACCACCAGTCGAAGTAGTCGCCGACACACAAGCAACCTTAGAAACGGACAATGCCGTTGAATCACCCGCGGCAAGCGAAGTCGAACCAGTCAATATCAAAATTATCTTAAAGTCAGACACCCAGGGCACCCTCGAAGCCATCGCCCAAAATTTAGGCGGCGAAATCGAGATCTTAAAAAAAGGCGTCGGTGACGTCAACGAATCAGACGTCCTCCTGGCAGAGTCAACCGGTGCCGCCATCATCGCCTTCAACGTCGCCACCCCCGCCTCCGTCAAAAAATTGGCCATCGTCGCCCAAATTCCCGTCCGCACCTACACCATCATCTACAAGCTGCTGGAGGATTTCGAAAAAGAAGTCCTAAAACTTCTTGAGCCCACCATCGACGAGGAACAATTGGGCGTTGCCATTGTCAAGGCGGTCTTTACCATCAAAGGTCAAACTATTGCCGGCTGCGCCATCGACTCGGGTTCAATCGCCCTCAATTCTCGCATTCACTTCAAGCGTGACAAAAAAATCATCACCGACGCCACCGTCGTCTCCCTCAAACAAGGCAAAGAGGGCGTCTTGGTCGCCAAAGCCGGCACCGACTGCGGCATCCTCGTCAAGCCAAAACTTGACATCAAGGTGGGTGATAAGCTAATCTCCTATAAACGGATCGAAGAAAAGTAGCGGCAAATAGCCCCTTCTGTATATCGCTCCTCATTCATTATTCATTATTCTTCCTAAATGTCCGACGCCCCCAACCTGCAAACCATCAAAGACCATCTCAAAGAAGGCGCCAACATCTTTATTGTCTTTGGTGGCAACGTCACTCTCGATCACGTCGCCGCTTCCCTTGCCCTCTATCTCTCCTTGAAAAAAGCCGGCTTCGACAGCCTTATTGCCTCTCCCGGCGAAATGCGCGCCGAATTTTCTTATCTCGTCGGCCTCGACAAAATCGCCCGCACCATCGGCAATCGGAATCTGGTCATTTCCTTCAAGAACTACCAATCGGGCTCGATCGAAAAAGTCAGTCACAACGACGATGTTAACGACAAATTTGAGCTGACCATCAAGCCTAAATCCGGCCACAAAGCCCCCAACCCCAAAGACATCGACTACTACTACACCGGCGCCCAGGCCGACCTTATTTTCATCATCGGCACTTCCCGGCTTGAGGACTTGGGCGTTATCTACGAATCCGAGACCAAACTTTTCTACGACGTCCCCACTGTCGTCATTAACCGTCACCAAAACACCGCTTACGGCACCGTCAACGTCATCGACAATGGCGCCAGTTCTTTGTGTGAGCTTACCGCCGGCCTCCTCGAAGGTTTAGACTACCCCCCAGAGGATGATATTGCCAGTAACCTCATCGCCGGCATCGACTTTGCCACCAACCGTTTTCAAAACCCGGTCATCTCCGCCCAAGCCTTCACCATGGCCGGCAAACTCTTGTCATCAGGCGGCAAACGCCCGCCCGTACGCATCACCGCCAATCAACCCAGCACCGGCTCACTTTTCTCCTCTTACCAAGGCGACCCCTCGCCTTTTGCCCGCGCCCTCGCCGCCAACCGTCCCCCGAGCTTTAACTTACCCCCCACTCCCACGACTATGCCTCCAATGCCCTCCCCTGTCGCCGGTACGAAGCCACCCCTAACTCCAAATATTCCCGAAGAACCCACCCCTTCCACTCAACCCGCCCAAGGGGAAACTTCCGCCGCCACCCCCGAGTCGCCTCCGGAGGATTGGAGCAAACCCAAAATCTACCAAGGCGGCACTCGCGTCTAGCCAACCCTCCCCTGGTATGTTAAAATACGCTCCTGCAGGACGGATAGCTACGGTCCTGCCAAAGAATCAGTAATTAGTTTTATTCAACAACAATCAAAAATCTTGACAATTTTTCATTTTAATTTGTCACTTTGATTTTTGACTTTTGCCTTTTGACTTATTACCATGGCTCTCTCAGTTAACGAAAAGAAAAAAATTATGGCCAAGTTTGGCCAAGCCGAAGGCGACACTGGCTCTCCGGAGGTCCAAGTTGCCCTCCTGACCGAAAAGATTAACCGCCTTACCGGCCACCTTAAACTCCACAAACTCGACAATCACTCTCGCCGTGGTCTTTTGAAAATGGTCAGCAAAAGAAGGCGCCTTTTGCACTACTTAACCCAAATCGACCCCCCCCGCTACAAGAACATCATCGGTTCCTTGGGTCTCTCAAAATAACCAAATTAGCCACAACAATTAATTAATAATATTTTTTTAAATAAGGACAGGGATAACCGTTAGAGAATTCAGTCTTGGCAGCAATCAATCCACAAGTTGCTTCCAGCACCGACTTCTTTAACTGCCTCCCTGTGTGCTTTATGTCTATCTCCAAAACTCAAATTTCCCTCGGGGAAAATACTCTTGAATTAGAAATTGGCAGATTTGCCCAGCAGGCAACCAGCGCCGTTACCGCCAGGGTTGGCGACACCGTCGTTTTAGCAACCGTCGTTATGTCCGCCACTCGCGACGACATTGATTGGTTCCCCCTTCAGGTCGAATACCAGGAAAAACTCTACGCCGGCGGCAAAATCAAAGGTTCCCGCTGGGTCAAACGTGACGGCCGCCCCTCCGACGAAGTCGTTTTGAAAGGCCGCTTGATCGACCGCTCTATCCGCCCACTCTTCCCCGACGGCTTCAAAAACGAGATCCAAATTATCGTCACCGTTTTGTCAGCCGACGGCGAAAACGACGCCGACATGCCTGCCATGTTTGCCGTTTCTACCGCCCTTGCCCTCTCCTCCATTCCTTGGAACGGCCCCATCGGCGCCGTTCGCTTGGGCCTTGATCGTGAGTCTGGCAACTTGCTTATCAACCCCACCCACACCCAAAGAGAAAATTCCGACCTAGACCTGATCTTATCTGCCTCACCAGACGCCGTCGTCATGGTCGAAGCCGGCGCGGCTGAAGTCAGCGAAGATAAAATGATCGAAGCCTTTGAGCTTGGTCAAACCACCATCACCAAGGCCTTGGCCGACCTCAAAACCTTTATCACCAAACACGGCCAGAAAAAGATCGACTTTACTCCGGTTGCTGCTCCGGCAGACCTCCTCAAGCGGGTCAAAGCCGACGCCGGCCCCAAGATCAAAGATTTCGTCAAATCTTGGGCCGCCCTAGAACCCTTTGCCAAAAAAGAATTAGTCACCGAGCTTTTTGCCAAATACCAAGAAGAGTACTCCGCCAAACAGGTGAGTGAAGCCATCGACTACCTGATGAAACAGGAGGCCCGCCGCCAGACCATCGAAGACGGCACCCGCCCCGACGGCCGCAAATTGGCCGAAATCCGCCCCATCACCTGTGAGGTAGGCCTTCTTCCCCGTACCCACGGCTCCGCCATGTTTATGCGCGGCCAGACCCAGGCTTTGACCATCACTACCTTGGGCTCTCCTTCCTTAAATCAGCTTTTGGAATCCATGGAAGGCGAAAGCGAAAAACGCTACATCCACCACTACAACATGCCGCCTTTTTCCGTCGGTGAAGCCGGCCGTATCGGCTACCCCGGTCGCCGCGAAATCGGCCACGGAGCCCTGGCTGAGCGCGCCCTTTTCCCCATGATCCCCTCCGAAGAGGACTTTCCCTACACCATCCACGTCGTCTCCGAGATCATGAGCAGCAACGGTTCTACCTCCATGGCTTCCGTCTGCGGTTCCACTCTCTCTTTGATGGACGCCGGCGTCCCCCTCAAAAAACCAGTCTCCGGCATCGCCATGGGCTTGGTGTTCACCGGCAAGGACTACCTAATCTTGACCGATATCCAAGGCCTTGAAGACCACACCGGCGACATGGACTTTAAAGTCGCCGGCACCAAAGACGGCATCACCGCCATGCAGATGGACATCAAAATCTCCGGTATCCCCACCGCTGTTCTCAAAAAAGCCCTGGCGGAGGCTAGAAACGCCCGCATCACCATCCTCGACAAAATGCTGGCCGTTTTACCGGACCCGAGAAAGAACTTGAGTCAGTTTGCCCCCAAGATCGTCACCACCTCCGTCCCCGTTGACAGGATTGGCGAGATCATCGGCCCGGGCGGCAAAGTCATCAAACAAATTATCGCTGAAACAGGCGCCCAGGTTGACGTCAACGACGACGGCCAGGTCTTTATCAGTGCCATCGACGACGAAGCCATTGACAAGGCCAAAGCTTGGGTCGAAAATATTGTCCGCGTCGTCGAGATCGGCGAAGAGTTTGAGGGCAAAGTAGTCAGGCTCGAGTCCTACGGCGCTTTCATCAACATCTTGCCCGGCAAAGACGGACTTCTACACGTTTCCAACATGAGCACCGACTACGTCAAAGACGCCTCCGACCTTTATCACCTGGGCGACACCGTCAAAGTCCGCGTCAACGAAATTAGCCCCGAAGGCAAAATCGGCCTGACCGTTTTGACTCCCGAGCAGGACGAAGCCAAGAAACAAACCCGTCGCGAAGGCCCCCGCCGGGGCGAAAATCGCGGCTTCAGCCGCGGCCCTCGCAGAGATGGCGGCGATCGGGGAGGCCGTGGTGGCTTCCGCCCCCGCTACTAAACTCCAATCTTTTTGTATTTATCTCCCATCACCACTGTTACCGGTTTGTCGTACCAACTCCACCTTCAAAACCACCCGCTTCTCCGTCATAATGTCGTCAGCCATTCATTATTTGGTCATGTTGACGTTGGTCATTGGGATTTGATTAGTAATTAGAAATTAGGATTTAGAAATTACCATGAACGACTCCCTCCTCTCCGACATCAACCTCCTCAAATCCCGCGTCGACTCGGCCAGCATTCCCGATGAACTCAAGCTCAAAGTCGCCCAGATGCTTTCGCGTCTCGCCCACTCCGCCCAATACGGCGTTTACTCACAGGAATACGAGCGCATCTCTCACTACATCGACTGGGTCACTGCCGTTCCCTGGGGCAACAAGTCCTCCGATACTCTGGATTTAAACCAAGCCCGCGCCGTCATGGACCGCCACCACTACGGCCTCAACCAGGTCAAAACCAGACTCCTGGAATACTTGGCTGTCCTAAAACTCCACCAGCAAAAAGGTGCAAAAAGCTCCCCCGCCCGCGCCCCCATCATCTGCCTCGTCGGCTTAGTCGGCACCGGCAAAACCACTTTTGCCTACGCCATCGCCGAAGCCTTGGGTAGGAAAATCGCCCGTATTCCTTTTGGCGGCATGGGTTCCGCCCGCGACCTGCGGGGTCAATCCCGCCTCCACCTCGAAGCCGAACCCGGCTACGTCATCAAAGCCTTGGTCCAAGCCAAAACTGGAAACCCCGTCATTCTCCTCGATGAAATCGACCGCGTCGGGGAAGAAGCTCGAGCCGATATCATGGGCGTTTTAGTCGAACTCTTGGACCCCGAGCAAAACCACGCTTTCGTCGACCATTACCTTGATTACCCCGTCAATTTACAAGACGTTATCTTTATTGCCACAGCCAACAACACCGACAATCTGGCGACAGCCGTCCTCGACCGCCTCGAGCCTATTTCTATGCCCAGCTATACGGATGAAGAAAAAATCACCATCGCCAAACAATATCTACTCCCCCGCGCCCTGGCTGAAGCCAGCTTGGCCACCGGCCAGCTTACCATCGACGAACCCCTCTGGCCCCGCATCGTCCGCCCCTTGGGCTACGACGCCGGTATCCGGACGTTGGAGCGCACCATCAAAGGCATCACCAGAAAGGTCGCCAAGCTCGTCGTCGAGGGCCAGGCCCAGGGAGTCCATTTAACCGACGATAACATCAAAGAATTTCTGCCCCAATATTAATCAAACTTGAGCTAGAGATAGAGCTAGAGAATGTTTAAATTTGAAAAACTTCACGTTTGGAACAAAGCTGCAGATTTTTCAACTGAAATCTTTAAAATCGCTGACATTATTCCTCAAAAATACCAATTTTCTTTTGGAGAACAATTAAAAAGGGCCACCTTATCAATTACCAACAATATTGCAGAAGGTGCCGGCAGAAAAACTAAGAAAGAATCAAACTATTTTTTCAATATTGCAAAAGGTTCAACTTACGAGGTAATCAATATTCTAATCATTCTTCACAAAAATAAAATTATTAGTCTGGAGAACTCATTAAAGAAAAGGCTATATTCAAATGCCGACGAGATCTGTAAAATGCTGGCTGGTTTAGTCAAAAGCTCTAGCTGAACTCTCTATCTCAAATCTTATATTCAGAAAGGAAAATATTATGTCCAACCTTAAAATCATCCCCTTAGGCGGCGGCGGCAACGTCACCAAAAACATGTTCGTTTACGAATACGACAACCAAGTCCTCTTGGTCGATTGCGGCATCGGCTTTCCCACTTCCGATATGCCCGGCATCGACGTCTTGATTCCCGACGTTAGCTACTTGCACGACGGGTCCAAACACATCGTCGGCATGATCCTCACCCACGCCCACGACGACCACATCGCCGCCCTTCCCTACATCCTCCCCCAACTCCCGGATTTTCCCATCTATGGCTCCAAATTAACCATTGGTTTTGCCGCCGACCGCCTCGACGACTTTGACTTTCACCACAAAGAGCTTTTTGAATTTCCCGATCGGCAATCCCTGGACCTAGGCCCCTTTCGCCTCCAGTCTATCCACGTCACCCACTCGGTCCCCGACGCCCGCCACTACGCCATTGGCACCCCTGCCGGCACGGTCTACCACGGCTCTGACTTTAAGTTTGACTTAACACCGGTAGACGGCGTTATTTCCGACTATCAAAAAATTGCCCGCATCGGCGGCGAAGGCGTACTCTGCCTCCTCTCCGATAGCCTCCGAAGCGAAAAGCCCGGCCACTCCCTCTCCGAAGCCATCTTGAGCGACACATTTGAGCGCGAGATCCGCGACACCAAAGGCAAATTTATCGTCACTGCCATGAGCAGCAACGTCCACCGTATCCAACAGGCCGTCAACGTCGCCACCAGTCATGGACGCCAAGTCACTTTTATCGGCCGCTCGGTCGAGCGTAACATCAAAACCGCCACCCGGCTCGGTTTTTTCCACGCCCCCAAAAGCGCCATCATCAACAAGAAAAAAATTGCCTCAGTTCCAGCGAACAAACTCTGCGTCATCATCGCCGGCAGCCAAGGCCAACCCGGCTCTTCCCTCACCCGTGCCGCCATCGGCGCCCACACCCTCATCGACATCACTCCTGAGGATAAAGTCGTCTTTTCCACCGAACCCATCCCCGGCAACGAAAATGACGTTTACTCGGCCATCGACAACTTAAGCAAAATTGGCGCCGACATCTCCTACTCCGACGTCGACGACGACCTCCACGTCTCCGGTCACGCCTCCGCTCTCGAGCAAAAGCTCTTGATCGCCCTCACCAAACCCAAGTTCCTCTACCCGATCGGCGGCACTTACCGCCACCAGGTGCAGTATAGGAAACTCGCCACTTCCATGGGTTATCAAAAGGACCGTGTTTTTCTCATGCAAGACCAAGAAACCCTCGAACTCACTGCCGACTCGGCCCAAAAGGGCGACAAATTAAACTTGAAAAATGTCATGGTCGACGGCCTGGGCGTGGGCGACGTTGGCAACATCGTCCTCTCCGACCGAAAAACCATGGCCGCCTCCGGTATCGTCATCATCTCAGTCCCGGTCAGTCGCTCTACCGGCCAGGTTAACGGCGAAGTTCAGGTCATCTCCCGTGGTTTTGTCTTTATGAAACAAGCCGGGGAGTTGATCGACAAGATCAAACAAACCACCCGAGACTGTCTCCAAGACTTTCCCACCCCCGCCAAAGACTGGGCCAATTTAAGGAAAAAAATCGACTCCAAAGTCGGCTCTCTCCTCTTCGACGAAACCCAACGAGAACCCCTCATCCTCCCCGTCCTCATGGAAATTTAAGCTCCAGCCTTCAATCACCCCCTCGACTTGTGATAGGATGTAGCTTAGGTTGACTCTGGGTCAATTCGGTTATGCTTCAAAAACCAAACTGACCAGAAATCACCAAATCACAAGCACCAAACCATCTCCAATTTAAAATAAAAGACCCAAAACCGTTAAGCCTTTAATTTAATTGTTGGATTTATTTGTAACTTGTAGCTTGTGACTTGTAACTTGTAACTTAATTATTTGTTTAATCATCAAAGAATATGGGCAGAAAAAAAGGTCGCCGCAAAAACCCCTTCAAACCCCGGCTCAAAAAAGACACCATTTACTCCATCATCGCCGTTTTTCTCTGGCTTGTCGGAGTGCTCATCATCGTCTCCTTCTCCGGCCAAGGCGTCCTCCTGCGGCAAATTCAGCTCAAGTTAAGACAATCTTTTGGCTTTGCTACCCTCCTGATTCCCTATGTCTTTATCACCGCCGGCCTGATGATCACCCAGGTCAGGTGGCGCGTCGCCAAACCCAACGTCTTTGTCGGTAGCCTCATTCTCTTTATCGCCGCCCTTGGTTTAGGCAAAGGCGGCACCATCGGCAGCCAGCTCGCCACCAACCTCGCCGCCCTCATCCACCCCGTCGGCGCTTTCTTGACTTTTGGCAGTATCGCCGTCATCGGCTTCATGATCTTGACCGAGACTCCCATCGACGAACTTCTCCAGATCCTCTCACACCTAAAACCCAGGTTCTCCAAAAATCCCAAAGTTACTATCGAGCCAGAATTTGCCGTCACCGGCTCCCAACTCACCATCAGAGGCGCCGACCAAGAAACAGAATCAGGAAAGGAGACCTCATCCAAAACTGATAAGGCCATGGCCAAAACCACCTCTTCCGCCCCCAAGGACGCCAGCCGATCGGTTATCACCAGCTCCACTGGCAAACCCCTCGTTTGGCAAGAACCACCCTTGGACCTCCTCTCCACTTCCATCGGCGGCAAAGCCGACCGCGGCGACCTCAAAGAAAACGCCTCTACCATTGAATCGGTTCTCGATTCTTTCGGCATCAAGGCCCACGTCGTCGAAGTCAACTGCGGCCCGGCCGTCACCCAATATGCTCTCGGAATCAGTCGGGGCACCAAATTAAGTAAGATCACCGCTCTCCAAAACGACTTGGCCCTGGCCCTGGCCGCCCCCACCGGTCAAATCCGTATCGAAGCTCCCATCCCTGGCCGAGCCCTCGTCGGTATCGAAATCCCCAACCGATCACCCGAGTTCGTCACCTTAAGGACCATGCTCACCGCCGACGTCATGAAAAAAGACAAATCCAAACTCCTGGTCGCCCTCGGCTTAAACGTCTCCGGCCAACCCATCGTCGCCAACATCGCCCAAATGCCCCACCTCCTCATCGCCGGCGCTACCGGTTCCGGTAAATCCGTCGCTTTGAACGCTTTCCTCGCCTCCATCCTCTTTCGCGCCTCTCCCGATGAAGTCAAGTTGATCTTGGTTGACCCCAAGCGCGTCGAGTTAACCGGCTACAACGACATTCCCCACCTCTTGACCCCAGTCATCGTCGATCCCGACAAAGTCGTCGCCGCCCTCAAGTGGACCATCACCGAAATGAACAGCCGCTACAAATTGTTCGCCGAGGTTGGGGTCAGGAACATCGAATCCTACAACGAACTGTCTGGTTTCCAAGCCGTGCCCTACATTCTCATCGTCATCGATGAATTGGCCGACATCATGCTCTTTGCCCCCAAGGAAGTCGAAGAATGTGTCACCAAGCTCGCCCAAATGGCCCGTGCGACAGGCATCCACTTGCTCCTGGCCACCCAGCGCCCCAGCGTTGACGTCTTGACCGGTCTGATCAAAGCCAACATCCCCGCCAGAATTGCCTTCAACGTCACCACCATGGTTGACTCCCGCGTCATCATCGACACTCCCGGGGCCGAAAAACTCTTGGGCCGGGGCGACATGCTCTACATTCCCCCCAACCAATCCAAGCCCACCCGTATTCAAGGCACTTACGTCTCAGACAAAGAAACCAAAGCTCTCATTGATTTTGTCAAGAAAAACGGCGTCCAACCGGAATACGCCGACGAAGTCACCACCAAATTCCAGCCAAGCGCCGTCAACACTCCCGACGGTATCGCCATGGAGGGCGTCGACGACCTCTTTGAAGAAGCCGTCCGCGTCGTCGTCCAGCACGGTCGCGCCTCTGCCTCCCTCCTCCAACGTCTCCTCTCCATCGGTTACGCCCGCGCCGCCCGCATCCTCGATCAACTCGAACAAGCCGGCATCGTCTCTGGCTCCGACGGCACTTCCAAACCCCGGGAAGTGTTAATCAAATCGGCCGACGACTTCTTCGCCCGCCAAAAAGGCCAATAACTTTTTACCATCAGAATTACCAGTTATTGAGTCAATTTTAACCCTCCTCCCTTAAATCCCCGACCGTAAGGTCGCATGGGGATGGAGGAGC
>CAYMQI010000027.1:0-2916 GCA_964392715.1 uncultured Pseudomonadales bacterium
TCCTTATCCTCCTTGGTGCCTTCCAAATCACCACCTCCGCCAGCAACCCAGAAAAGTTGAAAGGCGGCCAGGAAATCATCACCGCCGCCATAGGCGGGCTTATCTTCATCCTCCTCTCCGTCCTTATCCTCCGCCTCATCGGCATCCAAATTCTACAAATTCCCGGGTTTTAGTCATGAGCACAAAATTCAAGTACCTCACCACCATCCTAACCACCATCGTCTGTTTATCTTTATTTACAATTCCCCAAACCGCATCTGCACAAGGTGCTTGCGATTTCAACCACATTGGCCAATGCAATGTTTGTCCTTCTGGACAAAAATGTGTCAGCGCACCTACTCTTGTTGCCGCCACATGCCGTCAGGATCCAACCTGTAGTCAACCAAATACCTCTTCCTCCACGGGGTGGTACATCACCACAAACAACAACTCCAACCACACAACCAGAGACAGTGGGGTCTGTAGTCAATGCACGGGTAACATCTGCGAAGCTGGTAACCTTGCCATCTACCAATCCTCTGCCATGTGCCAACAAGCCCTTAACAATCAAAACCAACAACCATCAAGTGGTGAAATCCCCGCCGACCCAATATCTGACCACTTCCCAGAACTAGTGGGCCTCCTCGCCCCCGAATTCTCCCAAACTCCCTCTGAAGACAATTTTGTCGGCGCCCTCATCGGCCGACTCCTCCCCTTTCTCCTCGTCTTCGGCGGCCTCCTTCTCCTCATTATGCTCATCTCCGGCGGTTTCCAACTCCTCACCAACCCCACCAATCCCCAAGCCCAAGAAGGCGGCAAACAACGCCTCCTCTATGCCATCATCGGCTTTTTCCTCCTCTTTGTCTCTTACTGGCTCATGCAAATCCTCGAGGTCATCTTTGGCATCAAAGTCCTCTAGTTAAGCTATGTTGTTGTTACCGACCTCTTAATCTAAAATAAACCCACCATGAAGAAACTCTTTCCCATCTTTCTCATCCTCATTGCTTCATTGTTTATCACCACCAAACCAGCCCAAGCCAGCGGCCTTATGGATATTATGGGCCAAGGTTTTCTCGTCCTCACCTGGGGTTGCGACGGCATGGCCAACACTAGGTTTAGGGAAGCTCAAACCTCATGTACCTCTGATTCCGTTTCTCTGGAAACCTGGATCAAAGGCAAAAACACCGACACCATCAGTACCAGTTACAACACCAATACCAAAGACTACGGCGCTGTGGGCGCCACCACCAGACTTATTACCAGTACCTTCAATCCACCCGCCAGCTCCGGCTATTATGTGGCCGACCTCCTCAAGAACTCCCACATCCTGGCAACACCCGCTTATGCCCAAGAAGGCCTGGGTTTTTCTGCCCTTACTCCCATCTTGCCCATCTGGAAAATCTTTCGCAATATGTCTTATTTCTTTTTCGTCCTTATCTTCCTCGCCATCGGCTTTGCCATCATGTTTCGCGCCAAACTAAACCCCCAAACCGTCATCAGCATCGAGTCGGCATTGCCTAAACTCATCATCACCCTTATCCTTATCACCTTCTCCTACGCCATCGCCGGCCTGCTTATCGACATCATGTACATCGCCATCTACCTAGCCACCAACCTCTTTCAAGCCTCCAGACTCCTACCCTCATCAAAAAACCTAGAAACCATCGCCCTCAGAGACAATATTTTTTCAAACTCTTTTGGATTTATGGGTGCTGGTTGGGAGGCCGCCAAAAGCGTCGGTGAGACCATCAACAACCTTATCGACACCTTCTTTGTTGGTGAACTCCTCGGAGGCTTAGCCACCCTTCTCACAACAATCGTTCTCTCCGTCGCCATCCTAATCGGCATGTTTAGAACTTTCTTTATGCTCCTCTCTACCTATATCCAAGTCGTCCTCGCTATCATCTTCGCCCCCGTCCAAATCATGCTCAACGCTCTTCCTGGATCCAACAGCTTCACTTCATGGCTTAGAAACTTAGTCGCCAACCTGGCTGTCTTCCCCGTCGTCATAATTATGATTTTCTTGGGTTATGGTCTCACCAACCAACCACATGGCGGCTCGGGTGGCTTTCTCCCTCCCCAAATACCAGGAGTAGGAACTACCGGTGCCATTCAAGCCCTTATCGGCATCGGCATCATCATGCTCCTCCCCGAAGCCGCCAAAGCCGTCAAGGAAGCCTTGGGTGTCAAAGAATCACCTCTCGGCCAAGCCGTCCTTGGCAACGTCGGAAAAGGTACCATACCCGCTCGAAGAGCCTTGTCTGGCTACCAAGAATCCTTAGCAGCCCAAAGACAAACCAGGGAACTAGCTAAGGCTTTAGGGGCTCCGCCGCCAGCCATAAGCAAGAAAAACGCCTTTGTCGAAGGGCTGCTACGCGCCTTCTACATAGACAAGCTCATTTCCAGAAAATAGACCTTGCCTATTCCGCCAAACTTTCCCTCAAAAACTATCTCATCTTAATCTCAATCTCTGTTGGACTAACCGGCTGGTTGGTAAAAGTATTCTCAGAAAACCTCGCCCACTTACCAATAAATTTAACCCTGGCCAAAAAGCGATCTGCAAACATCCAATCAGAAACCACGCCATGCTCTTGTAAAGCCGCATATTCTGTCCTCAACTGATCCACCACCGAATCTGGCATCGAACTGGTTGTGTCCATTGAATCCAATAACACTCTAATTATCTCGTGTGGAGTCAGGTTGATTGCTCCATCCACCAACCTAGACCAACAAAAATAATTGTCCCCCTTCATCCGCTTCAATCTCTCCAAAAATCTCACCCCAAAGTTATAAGGCTCTGAACCCCCACTAATAACCGACAATAACTTGTCAGTTTCTTTCTCAAGTGCAGTGAACAAATTGCGCGCTTTTATTACGGCGGGTACATGGGTGCTGTTGGGCCCCACCAACACCGCTCTATCCACTTGAGACGCCCTT
>CAYMQI010000027.1:2926-6694 GCA_964392715.1 uncultured Pseudomonadales bacterium
AGCGTCGGCCACCCACTCAGCCACCCCCACAAACCTAAATCCCCAAGCCTCAAAAACCCTCTCCACCTCCCTCACTCCCGCCTCCACAGCTTCTCTAGTATCCTCTTTCATCAGATTTACCAACTGATTCTTTGCCCCATCATCTAGACCATCAATAACGTCTCCTTTATGTCCCGACAACAACAAAGTCCACCTACGCTCAAACTCACCCCTCGTAATCCTCCTAGTACTAAAACTCAATCCCGGCCCAACCTTATCCTTCTCCACATCTTCAACGTAGGTATCCAAACTCCAGGCAAGGTGGGTATTTGCAAACAACCTCACCGCCGTCGAATACACGTTTCTTGTCTGCTCATTATCCAAAAAGCCCTCAGGAGAGAACTCAGCTGCTAATTTAGCCAAATTACCCATCGCCTTGCCATACTGCGCAGAAAAGAAAGTCCTCGCTTCACTTTCGTTTGGCGACACGTCTGACGGCAATTGTTTTACATTATCAATCATCGGCCGGTCCACCGGCAGCCCCAAATCACTGGCCACACTCGCGGACACAAACACTTTTTTAGTATCACGACCAGCAATCTTATCCTCCTCAAAATCCCAAGCAGACACCATCTTCTGGGTCGACGTTACTGCACTTTCAGCAGGCACCGAATACCTCGTCGATGAATCTTCATCTTTGTATCCCCCTGCCGACAAATCCATCATCAACAAACTTGCTCTATTCAACAACAACCTCCAACCAGCACTCCCAACCACCGCCTCATTACCACTATCTTTTTTTATCCCGTCAATCTCTCTTTGTGTCACACCAGCACGCAACAGCATCGGCGAAAAATCCACCTTAGCATTAACAATCAATTCATCAAACCTCCTTCTATCATCAATATTAAACGACTCCTCTGCCACACCCCAAGAGGAAAAGTCTCTTAATTGTTTAATCCCCAACCGCTCTATCACATTCATCCTGGCCCCAAATTTTTTCTTAAAACTAGCCACCCTATCATCTACACTATCCCCTTCTGGTATAAAGTCAGCATATCCCAAAGCCGCCTTTCCCATCAGTCTAGCCGCTGCCGGAGACACTTGATCAACCATCACCAAGCTATCAACATATCTCCTCACAAAATCCTTTTCATCATTACCAACATTGTCAAGTTGCAAAGTTATTGCTTCCGCCAATGGCGCCACTAAAGCTTTGGGTGCAATTCTGTCCATATATGGCGGCAATAAAGTAATTGCCCCCAACTGCTGTACTGGTGGTTTAACTAGCGCGTACGTTCTTGCATAGTCAGGCCTCCACTTCCTAAACGCTTGCCACTCAGTTCTGGCCGCCTCCTCCAAAGGAATCAGTTTCAAATCAGACCTTGACAACCTCATTATTGCTTCAGCCATCTGTATCATCCACCAATTATCACCTATCAACAAATCCAGACTGTCTATTTCCAATTGCTCCGACAAAGACAGCTTGTCCGTTCGATAAATCTGCGGCAGTTTATCTTCCTGGATATCTGCATACCCACCCTCCAACCTCTTCGCCTCCTCAGGTTTTCCTTGGTCTCTCAGCATCTGAGCTTTCCCTTTGTAATTCCTTTCCCTTTCTTCCCACCTAGAAATATCCTCTTGGCTATAACCCATCCTTTTCCAAATCACTCTTCTTAAAAGTCTTCCCCGAGCAAATCTGGCACCAAAAAAACCAAGTCCTTTATTGGCCTCCAACTCCGCCAAAATGTCAGCGTCAAACATCTCTGCCAAAACATGCTTGGCGCCCAGTGTAAATTCTCTAGGTTTGTCCTCACCCTCAACCCAAACTTTAAAACAAATCTCCTTCTGTGCTAATTCCCCTAACTCTTCCGGCTCAAAAAACCCCACCATTTTATGGACATCTTCGGGAGAATGATACCCCCTCACTTGAGCCTCCTTCGCCACCCATTCCAAGGCCTTGTTCAGAGCCGCTTCTTCAGTTGGAGCCCCAAAGTCTTGACTAGCCGCCCTTAAAATAAAAGGCAACAATCCACCACCACCCCTAATTCCCGTACCCACCAACCTGCTGTACCACAAACTTCTCTTCCCCACTTCGTCCAAACCCCACATTTTCTTCATCAACTCTCTGGTCTGTGGAGTAAACATATAGGCCTCAATCCCTTGGCCCCTATTAAACCCTCTATCAAGATCCAACAATCCCTCCAATTCTTCAACCTCAACCTCTTCAGCCCCAGCCCTGTCAACCGAGGTCAAAAAAATTTCCGGGTCAGAGGTTCTCAACTCTGTCACCAACCTTTCCATTTCCCTGTTGCCATTGGCCAACGCCTTAAGTTTTGACCTCTGTTCACGAGCTATTTTTACCAAATCACGAGCAGCTTGCCAGAAGCCCACCCTTTCAGGAACCAGATCAGTTGAAGGCATCTCGCCAACCAACAGGCAAAAATCAAACACATCAAACAGTCTATTAATTTCTCTTACCCTCTCTCTAGGGGAAAGCTCTTCCAACCTCGCCCGCAACCTCGTCCTGTATTCTTTCCTTGCTGGAGGATCTTCTTTCAAGTCCAAGGCCTGCTCCACAGCCTCCAAAGACTGTACGAGGGTCAGGTTAACATTTGTTTCAACCAACACCTGCAGCACTTTATTATCTGAAACAACCCCTTGCAACAGAGAGTCAACACTATTAATTTCTCCAGACATTATTCTTTGAGCAATTATACCCGCAGCCTCCCTTAACGCACTAGGTTTATACTGCGGATTCATCAAAAATTCCTTTTCAGGCCTCTCTGTTTCAACATCTACACCACCAGAAGCTTCCCGCTCTTGTACCACCCGCCTTTGTTCCGTCTCACGCACCATTCTTTCTCTAACCTTATATTCCAAAGTTCGCCCTCTCTTTTGGTTCATCTCCTCTCTCGAAACAATAAAATCAAGACCGTTTATGTTTACCTCCTCATCACCCTGAACCAGAGCCTCATCCCGAGCCTTGTTCCTCTCAAAATCGTCAACTTGTTTTTGCAGATCGCCTTCAGCAGTTTCCAGTAACTGCTGGTTCAAAGCCTCCACAAACTCGCGTCGATTTTCCTCTGCTTGCTTGTCAAGACGGAAGTGGCCTTTTTGTTTCTCATCTTCTACCAGTGGAGTTTTTCTCCACATGCTCTGCAACCTGTCGGCAATACCACGCACATCCTTACTAAAACCACTGTTGCTCGGAGGTGTTGTTGGAGTCTCACTCATGTCCAAATTTTACCACACCACCTCCTTAAAACCATTAGAGTTCTGATAAACTATACTCACCATGGCCCTTCCAGACTTTCTCCAGAGAATCACCCCCCCAAGAAACTCTCCCGCTCTCAAGATCGTCAGCCGCCTCACCCCCCAGAGGCACCAAACCTCACCCCCATGACAGGGAATCAATCCTCCAAAATCTCCTCACCCAACTTCAATGCCTCTCTCTCAAAAAAATCTAAATCCTCAGATCTTCTATGACCCAAATAAAAGTAGGCTAAAGCTGTACCACCAGAAAAATAAAATCGGCTCACCAGATCAGTTTCAGCAATTACCTTCAAGGCCAAAGCCTGTTCTTTGGTTAAAATTTGGGCCACAACAACTTCTCCAAATACTCTCTTTTCTTGGAATCAATCACCAACTTGCTCCAATGCCTCTTTAAATATTTTTTTGACAACTTCCCCCCACCCAACCCAAAATTTATCCTCTGCTCCAACACAAACCTTTCATATTTGTCTGGGTTTCTCTTCAACCTCGACACGTCTACCGACCAGTTGTACA
>CAYMQI010000027.1:6794-12518 GCA_964392715.1 uncultured Pseudomonadales bacterium
ACCAGTTGTACATGATCAAATCATAGCACCCCACCCCCTAAAAACCAACTTATTTCTGCTAAACTACACCCATGGCCCTTCCAGACTTTCTCCAGAAAATCATCCCCCAAAGAAACTCTCCCGATCTCAAGATCGTCAGCCGCCTCAAACCGCCCTCAATTCCCAGAGGCGCCACCCCCCCACAACAACTCGAGATTGCCAAAAACTTTTTGAGCCAAGTCGCCGGCGAGATCCAAAATAACCATTTCATTCCTGACAACATAATCTCCTGGCTCACCCAACACACCAGTCTCACCAAACAACAACTCACTAGCCCAGACCTCACCCCTAAGTTTATCAACCAAGAACTCGCTCGCCTTACCACCCTCATCATCGAAAGCGCCACCCAAACCCAAACCGCTCCAGAGGTCAATACCCAAAACACCACAGACAACCTCGACCGGCTCGCCAGCCGCGCCCTTCCCGACTTAAAGCGCTTTATCGCTGAAGGCGTTCCCCACCCCGAAATCGCCCTCATTATTTTAAACAACAAATCCACCACCACCAGGCTCCAAAAAATCTTTACCGAAGAGCTCCAAAACTACCCCAGCAACCTCCAAAGAGCCTTCACCAACACCCTCATTAGAGCCAGCCGCACTGATCCGGCCGTCGCCGCCGTTATGGCTCTGGCCGTCCAACACACCCAAACCACCGACCTAGAGGTAACCAAAGAAACCGTCGGCGCCAAAACTCTCGAAAAAACCACTTCTCCGGTTAACGACCCCAACCAACAAACCCAAGCTCTCCAAGAACTCTCCGCTGCTGCCACCCAAATGGCCGAGCGCGACCTAGTCCTCGGTACCAGACAAAATCTCTCCCAAGCCCTCCAACAATCCGGCCACGACCTCGAAATCATCAACACCATCAACTTCCAAGTTCTCAAAGGTCAAACCAACCAATCCATCACCAACCAACTACCCGAGACTAACAGCGCCGTTGTTACCGCCTATGCCAACAATCTTAGAAGCGTGGCCACCGAGGCTACTGGCGTAAGCCCCACCCTTCTCGCCACAGTTCACCAAAGCCTCGGTTCCTTACCCATTCCTCCCAACATTAGCCCTACAGCTTGGTACATTGGTCTGACCAACACCGACCCCGTCCTGGTAAGTGACACCACCAGAAGCCTTTTTAATCACGTCGGCTTCGACTTCGCCCCCCAAAACATCGCCTCAGAAATTTCTCTAAACTCCCTTACCCCTCTTGGAAGTGAAGCCCTCGGTTCCATCACCCACCCCCACTTTGGGATGCCCACCGGCGCCGCCTCCGCGCTCTGGAACACTGCCATGAGCACCGGCGCCAAAGGCCTAGCCTGGGCCGGCAACAAACTGGCAGACATGGGCCTGGCCGCCACTCCCCTAGGACCAGCCTACGCCGCCTCTAAAATGCTCGAAAAACTTCCCCTTGTTGGTGGTGTCTTCAAAAAGATCAACGACGCCAGCAAAAAAGTCATTATCGGCATTGGCGCTGGCCTTGGCTTCCTCCTAGGCAAACTCCTCGGCCTCATTCAAACGGCCGCCCTTTCCGTTCTTGGTGCGGGTGTCGGTGCCGCCGCCGGTTTTTTCGTCGGTAATTTACTTCTCCCCGGAGTAGGTGGCCTCATTGGCGCCGCCGCCGGCGGCGCCCTCGGCGGCGCTATGGGCTCCTCCCTGGCCGCCCCAGCCAAAGAGGTCATCGCTTCCGCGGTCGACAAACTCGGCTCTGCTGACCTTATCCCTAAAGTCGCCTTTCCCCAGCACCTAGCCGCTCAAACTGTTGGTGGTTCCGCCGCTCTCCTGGCCGGTGGCACTGTTCTAGCCGCCACCATCGCCACCAGCACCTTCCTCTCCTCCACCACACCCGTAGGCCGCTCCCAATACCTAAACCTCACTAAAGAAGCATACATCCTCGACAATTCTGGCCAAACCCACACCCAACTCGAAAACGATACTGGACTTGTCACTATCGACTACACCATCACCCTCTCCCCAGAAACAGGCACCATCATCAACTCCTTCGATTCTGTTCAAGATCTCTTTTCTCTTGTCTCTGATACTAACGTTGCTGCCGCACCTGTCTCCCAAATCACCAACCCTTCCACCTTCACTAAAAACGACTCCGGAGAATACACAACCACCTATATTATCACCCTCAACACCAACGATTATCCAGACACCGCCATCATCAACACCGTTGTTGTCGCCGCCTCCATCACCACCCCAGACGGTCAAACCATCACCGATTCCATCACCGCTACAGAAAGGATTCTTGTCGGCGATCCACCTGTCTTGGGTATCTGCGCCCCCTCAACAGGCGAACTCATCCAGCTCGCCTATTGCGAAGGAGAAAACGATTACACCCACTGCTCTGGCAACTACAACGCCGTCGACATCGCCGCCCCCTTGGGGACCCCTATTTATGCTGCCCACAACGGCACCGTCACCATTGCCGGCTGGTTTTCCAACCTCTCTGGATACAACGTCCAACTTCACAACACCCAACAAGGCATCGCCACTAGCTACTCCCACATGCTCACCGCGCCCCTTGTCACAGTTGGTCAAGAGATCGCCACCGGAGAACTTTTAGGCTACATTGGCAACACTGGTCAATCTACCACCCCCCATCTCCACTTTAGCCTCTTACCCAAATCTACTCACATCAGGACCATTCTTCCCTCCTATCAAGAAGGAGACATTTACACCCAGGAGCAACTATGTCGTTAACCAACAACAAGTGGTTATTGATTGTTGGAATCATCCCAATTGTTATTGTTGTTGTTGCGATCACAAGCAGGTTTCTACACAAACCAAAACCCACCACCCTCACCTCAATCCCCAACCCTCAAATCACCACCAGCCCCCAACCCCAAACAGCCCCCTCTGCCATACACTACACCGGCGGCTCAATCGACATTCCTCCTGCCATGCTCCTCTATAAAAGCTCTGGCCCTATCTCTCTCTCCGTCCTCACCACCAACATTGCCACCACCCTCAACTTAACCCTCAATCCCCACATTGCCAACTTCTGGACCAACTCAACAAGCACCACGGCCTTAATGTTCGATGAACAACGCGGCCTCATCCAACTTACCTACGCCTCAAATCAGCCTTCCAACCAAACCGTCAACCAGTCCCAGTCTATCCAAACCGCTCTTAATCACCTAGACGGCCTAGGTTTCAACACCCACCCCAAACAAGTGCTCTCCACACAATTTTTCACCGGCATCAGCTCTCTAACACCCACCACCAACCCCACGGTTGCCACCACCATTGCCGTCGGTTTTGGAGAAAAAATCCAAAATCTCCCAACATATTACAACTCCCAAAACACCCCCCCTTTTCTTGTCTTTCTCTCCAACAACCAAGTCACCAAAGTTGAAATCTCCACCTACTCTCAAATTTCTCCAACCAATCTATCCATTCAAACCAAAAGTTTCAACTCCATCAAACAAGACCTTTTAAACCAACGTGGTCAAATCATTGCCACCAACTTCGAAGACGCTCTTACCACCCCCAACCCTCGCGCCACCCTCAATCAAGCAAGTTTAGAATACCGCTACTCGTCCGAACTTGATTTGTTTATTCCCTACGTCAGATTTTTGGGCAATTCCGACGTCGACTCCGAACTTTCACCTATAGAAATAATCGTTCCCGCCGTCAACACACAAGCCCCAACCCAATCAGTCTCCAAAAACATCTCTCAATAGCCCTCTTCCCCCCCCCATCCAGATCAGCTACAATAAACCCACCACAACCAGTTTGTGTCGTTTGTTATTACTCATTATTTCTTGCTCATTACTCATTCTCTCATGCAACAACACCCCGTCCCCCAAAACATCACCTCCTACGAATTCCACCTCATTGGCAACATGACCGTCAAGCAGTTCATCGAGCTTGGCGGCGGCATCGGCGCTGGTGTTTTCTTCTACGCGAGCAACTTACCGTTCATCATCAAGTGGCCATTGATTATTTTCTGCGTCTGTTTTGGCGCCGCCCTCGCCTTCGTCCCTTTCGAGGGCCGCCCTCTGGACAAAATGATCTTGGCTTTCATCCGCGCCGTCTACTCGCCCACCCAATTTATCTGGAGAAAAACCCCCACTCCCCCCAGTTTTCTCACTTACACCACCCCCACCCACCGCCCCCAGGAAACCAACCAAGAACTCGAAAAACGCCAGGCCCGCAAAAACTTAGGCCAGTACCTCGACACCCTCCCCGACGACCGCCCCACCAACCTCATCGACCAACACGAGACCCAATTCCTACAAACCATCAACACTCTCTACCAACAACTCCCGCAGGTTATCATCTCCACTACCCAAACTCCTCCGCCCATCTCCCCCAGAATTGTCCCCAGAAGCCTCGCCCCCAAAGCCCCCCAAAACTCCAGACTAAACTTCAGCCGCTCGGCCCAAGCCGCTTCAGTCAGTAACATCGACATCCCCGTCTCCGTCCCCACCACCATAGAAAAAACCGCCCCCCCAATCGCCACCAAACCGGCAACCACCCCAATGGGCACCGCCCAACCCCTCCCCCAATCATCCACTCTCGCCCCCCCAAGCACCAAAAGCGCCACCACCGCTGCCACCACCAACAAAAACCTTCCCTTCCCCCAACCTCCCGAAACCCCCAACACCCTCGTTGGCATGATCTTGACCGCAGACGGCAAGATCGTCGACAACGCCATCATTGAAGTGCGAAACAGCGACCACTTACCCGTGCGCGCCCTCAAAACTAACAAGCTCGGCCAGTTTTTCTCCGCCACCTCCTTGGAAAACGGCACCTACGAGATCGAGGCCGAAAAGGACGGCTTCAAATTTGCTATAGTCAAACTGGATCTAAACGGCAAACTCGTCCCCCCACTCGAGATCCGCTCCACCACCTAACCACTTGTAACTTGTAACTTGTAACTTGTAACTTGTAACTTGTAACTTGTAACTTGTAACTAATTATATGTCCACCCCCATCATCGCCACCACCCAAGATCACTTGGAAATCGAAGACGTCATCGATAACCTCATTCTCCTCAAAGACGGCTCCGCCGCCCTCGTCATCAAAACCAACGCCATCAACTTCGGCCTCCTCTCCGAGGAAGAACAGGACGCCACCATCTACGCCTACGCCGCCCTCTTAAACTCCCTCACCTTCAGCATCCAGGTCCTCATCCGCTCCGAACTCAAAGACATCAGTGGCTACTTAAGGCTCCTCGATGAACAAGAGGCCAAACAGTTAAACGAACGCAAAAAAAACCAAATCGTCAGCTACAAAAAATTCATTAGCTCCTTGGTCACCGAACACAACGTCCTCGAAAAAAACTTCTACCTCGTCGTTCCTTTTAGCACTCTCGAGCTCGGCGTCACCTCCTCAGTCACCGGCTCCCTCGCCAACAAGAAAAAAGGCCTCCCTTTCGAAAAAAGCTACATCGTCGAAAAAGCCGCCACCAACCTCGAACCAAAACGCGACCACCTCCTCCGTCAACTCGGCCGCCTTGGCCTGGCCGCCAGACAGCTAAACACCCAAGAGTTGATTCAACTACTATTTTCCATGTACAATCCTTCTGCAGTCGGCCAAAAGGTCACTAATACAAAAGATTACACCGTACCGCTGGTCCAACCAGCCTACGCCAAACACGAGGAGGCAAACATGTCTGACATTACCAACCAAACCCCCACCACCCCCCCCCCCCCCCCCCCCCCCCCCCCCCCCCCCCCCC
>CAYMQI010000028.1:0-843 GCA_964392715.1 uncultured Pseudomonadales bacterium
GGATGGGGCGAAGGATGGGGCGAAGGATGGGGCGAAGGATGGGGCGAAGGATGGGGCGAAGGATGGGATAAAAAACCAAGAGCAGAGAACCAATAACTAAGAACAAAAAACCTATCCATTCACATTTGGAATCTTGATCTCGTGCAATCTCTCCACCTTGACAAAACGTACGTTGTGTCGTACGATCATGACCATGAACAAACAAGCTATCTACACCGCAAGCCAGGCTCGAGATAACTTATACAATCTTATCAAAGACGCCTCTTCAGGGTTATCAAAACCAGAAATCACTCTCAAAGGAAGTGATCCCGTTATTCTGATTAGCAAATCTGAACACGAATCATGGCTCGAAACTCTGTCTTTGTCAGATCGAGAAAGACGTCAAGCACTCGAGCCAATCAACGAATCTCAACTCACCGACATAAACGACCTCTCCTAAATCAAGTCAAAATGCAAGTCAAACTCACCAAAAACGCATTAAAAGACTTAGACAAAATCCCAGAACCAAAACGGACAAAAATCATCACAAGCCTTAAGCAAGTAAATTCACCCATTACTGGTAAAAAACTCAAGGGCGATCTATCTCACATATATTCGATAAGAATTTGGCCATACAGAATTCTTTACCAGATACACAAAGACGTGATTGTCATCAAATCCATCAAACACAGGCAGGGCGCCTACAAATGATCGCCTTACTTGTCAAGTAGATTGACATGTGGGCTCTTGGGCAAGTGTAATTTCTTCCTGACCAGATTTATGTTTGGAATTCTAACCTCATGTACTTTCTCCACAATGGGATCATAAAAATGCTTCTTTTCCCGCGCTCGCCATCCGAAGCCT
>CAYMQI010000028.1:943-12399 GCA_964392715.1 uncultured Pseudomonadales bacterium
TCTTGCCATCCGAAGCCTTCTTGCCATCCGAAGCCTTCTTGCCATCCGAAGCCTTCTTGCCATCCGAAGCCTTGGCGAAGGATGGGGCGAAGGATGGGGCGAAGGATGGGGCGAAGGATGGGACGAAGGATGGGATAAAAAACCAAGAGCAAAAAACCAAGAACTAATAACAAAAACCCTAGCCATTCAAGCTACTGCGCCTGCCCACCGAAGCTTTAGCGCAGGCGGGGCCAGTACACAATCACCACACCTAGCGTGGTGTCGGCCCCCTTAGCGGGCTCACCGTTATTTTTGTCATTCTGGAGCGATGCGCCTGTCATCCGTAGCTTTAGCGAAGGATGGATAGAATCTCTTGAACCAACTGACTCTTGATTGCCGATAGCAAACTGCTGACCACTGATAGCCGACAACTGATTGCTAATTACTGATAACTGATCGGCTGATAGCTGAAAGCCGTTGGCCCAACCACAGCGCCCTTCCGAAGCCTCTGGCGAAAGAGGGTTTACCTTCACCTGCTCAAATTTGATAGAATAATTGAATTATGACCAATCCGTTCCAAAACCACCAACAAGAAATACAACAAATCATAGATGAGTATGGAATTACTTACCTTGCGCTTTTTGGATCTAGAGCCAGAGGTGATCAAACAAACAACTCGGATTTTGACATACTCTATGATTACGAAAAACCAATGACATTATCTGATGCCTCTAGACTTCAAAAATCACTTCAAAACATACTCAAAACAGAAGTAGACATCATCTCAAAAAAATACCTAAAACCAAGATTCAAAAAGTATATAGAGAACGATTTGGTCAAAATTTATGAAAGATGATCCTAATCTCTGGCTCGAAGATATTATCGAAGCCTCAGATGAAATTTCAAAATACACAAACAATGTAGCTCAAGATGAATTTGTCCGCGATAGCATGCGCTACAACGCCACAATCCGCATGATTTCAGTCATTGGCGATGCAATCACCAACCTCGAAAAAGGATTCAAAGAAAAATATCCACAGGTTCCTTGGCAACAAATCAAAGACATGCGAAATATCCTGATCCACGAATACTGGCAAACTGATCTGGATCAGGTCTATCTAAGCGCAACCAAAGAGGTACCGGAACTAAGACATCTTGTACAAGAAATTCTCGACCGACTCACTTCCTCAAAAAGTTAATCCTCGGTATTCGGGAAGGATGCAGCTTCTCCACCACCGGATCATAAAAATGCTTCTTTTCCCTCGGCCACAACAACTGACACGCAACCAACACCAAAATAATGAAACTGGCCATGACCACCAATTCAGGCAGATAAAATACTACATATTTCCCCTCTCCAGTTCCAACCTCCCAGGTATTAGCCCACCCATCATAACGATAATGGGGTAACAATTGCCACTTACCCCATTCCAAAGCTAACCACAAGTCATCATACGACTGGTCCAAACCCAAATAGCACTTCGCCTCACCACAACCAGCCCCAATCACATGGATCGAATCCAAAAACTTGTTGTCGGAAATAACCCGCACCGTCCCAACAGTATCGGCCTGCATCTTTTTCTCCATCCCTAATTGTGCCAACCAAGTTAGTGGAAACGGTGCCATACTCAGACCGCCCAACTCGTTCACACTTTTTCCCCCATGAGACCTAGTCTCCCAATTAAAATAGAACTTTGAATCAACACGGGTAGACACTTCTGACAAAGCAATATATTTATCAAAAACCGCGTCTTGCCAAATATAATCCCGAGTTGATACGTCCCCAGAATAATTAACAAACGCCTTTATGCCACGCCCCACAAGGTTCCTACCCACCACCCTCAAAATATAACCATATGCAGGAGACAGAAAGTCTGGGTTATAACCACCACAATTAACACCAAAGTCATCAGTTTTATATATCAAACCCCCCTCATCCAAATTCTTATAAGTGGCAATAGTCCCCCTCTTTGGATCCTCACAATTTACTGGCTTATTTTTCTCCAGATCCAAAGGCACCGCTGGAAAATCCGACCAGAATATCACCTTTTCAATCACTCCTGTTTTGAAAGAAACCCCACCCCTAAAAGATTCCCAATCCGGATCCAACACAATCACCCCATAATCTCCACTACCAACAACTTCCTTCAAGGGCAATCCGTCTTCTCCTCGATAAGCCCGAGAATAACCCACTGCCACCCGGCTATCAACAACCAACCTAACCACTGGCTGAATTTCTTCACCCCGATTTACCAAAAAACCTCTATTCCCCACAAACACAGTCACCGCTCCAGGATCTTTCAAACTTGTAACCATAAACTTGGTACTGCCAATAGTTGGCAAATTCACCACCATGCCACCAAGTCCCAAGCTATAAGTAGGAAACTCAACCGCTACTTCTCTTCCGCTAAAGCTAATCTTTACTGGCGTCTCATAACTATCACCCTTTAATCCAGGCAACGACAACTCATAATCCCCCCTAGGCACGTTTCTGCTTATCTCAACCTCGCCAGAAGTAAAAACCACGCCGTCCAAATAGTCTCTAGTCAAATCCAAAAACGGATAAACAACCCTCGCTCCACTTCCACCAACCTCCATATAATCACCGCCGTTCCCGTATACATAATCCTCCCTGATCCTACTATTATTGACCAACACCTGCTTGATATCGCCTGGAACGGCCACGATCTCACTCACCTCACCTTCACTTATCCTCTCATAAACGGTCAGAAAATCCTTGTGCCAAACCCGTTTCAATCCCACCTCGGTCACTATTTTTTTATCACTGGCATAATCATGCTCCCGGCTAGGATCCACCCTAGTCTCATCAACGACCACCAAATCGATCCTATATTTACGCAAAATATCCCCGAACTGACCAACATCTTGTTTATCCAAAGCATACTCAAGCTCATGATAGAAAAAATCAGAAGTTTCAACCCAACGGTCTGAATCACGATTCAAGAAAGGCTGAGGAAACCCGAATTGATAAAACCCCATGCCCTGATAACCATTACCCTTCCCCAAAAACTGCCAATCGTAATACTCCCACCCCACATGTCCCAACTGTGGCAACTCTAAAACCCTCAAATTCTCACTCCTTGTCCCAAGATATGCAAACAATTCCCAATACTGCCCCGGGAAACTTACCCTTAACTTTTCACTAATAAAATGCCCCTCAAAAGCAGGCTTAGCCGCAAACACAATCGCCCCTCCCACTCCAATCACCAACCCCACTGCCACCAGTCTCATTAATACTCCCCGTCTCACTAGCCTCAAAAAAACCACCAAACTCTCAACAAACTCAATCAGCAACAACATCAAGACAAAAGAGTAGATAATCGATAATTTAGTAAAAGTGTTCCTAAATGCCTCCCAAAATGACTTTGATTGGTATAACCAATCCAAGACTATCCTGGTCGGAAACAAATCTATCCAAATAAACGCCAAGCAGAACGCATACATCACTAACACCCCCCAACGTTTGGACCCCTTTTCTTTGTCAAAAATCAATACCACCATACCAACCAAAGTGGCCACACTCAATCCCATTAACATCAACGTAACTTCAGGTCTAGCCAAATGGCTTTGCCACTCATCAAAGATGTATTCATGTTCCTGTTTCTCAAAAGAATAATCTTTCCACTCAAACAAATAATGTGTATTCTGCAAAAAATTTGTCAGATTACTCGCCTGCCTCACACTCCACACCGATTCAGGACCAAACAAGAGATTCTCCCTACTTTCTTGCACATACTGCGCATTATTTATTCCGTAATACAAATTTGGCAAAATCCAATAAGCATTGGTTACCAGTGTCACCAACCCCACCAAAAAGGCTGTCGATATTGCCCCAACCAAACCCCGTTTTAACCCCACCGCTAAACCATAAACCACGGCAAACATCACTCCCAGATAAAACAGCACTGGCTGGTGACCACTCGGCGCGCTCAGAACCTGCACCAGCCCAAACCAAACCAAATTATTTCTGTTTGGCTCCCGAGCCAACCGATCCACCACCAGCAACACAAACGGTAGCAACGCAAACTGCACCGTAAACATCTCAAAGGCAATATAAAACTGCTGCAACGTCAATATCCCTAACAAATAAAAGATTGCCCCCAAACCAGCCAACCACGGTCTCAACCAGCTAATCCTCCTTCCAATCCAAACTCTCTCTAAATACAAGTAACTACCCACCCCACCCACAACATACATCGAAAAAATAAACACTTGTCTCACTAAATTTTCAGGCAACATTATTTTCAAAAACCACAGTACTGGCAAACGGACCGCATCTGCCAACTGTGCTTGTGCCGCAGGCGCCCCCAACCCCTGGTGTTCCACCCATGCTCCCCCCAACACTTGGCGCGCATAACGCCCCAAATCAAATTCCGCCAAAATATTATCCCAACCTGCATAATATCGATTAACATCAACATTTTTATAAACAACAACCAAAGCTAGTACTATTACAACAAACAAGGGGACTGCTTTAATAATTATCTTTTTCATGAAAATGATTTTCACAGTTACTAAAAAGCACCACCTCAGCCAATGTGGTGCTTTTCTTGACAGGCTACTTTACCCAACAACTACCCTGCATCTTCATCATTCCAATCCAGGTTAGTGTCTCTTACGTTAAAACCAGAGGTGTCGTAATGTACGTTTCCACCTTCTGGTCTGCTGAAATCTGATGGACTGTAATCACGACCATTAAACTCGAATGAAGCCACCGTAAAAGCTCCATCGTTTACATCCAAAGTCACCAGCGACACATGCTCACAACCGTCGCTCCCTCCACCGCAGTTTTCGGATTGATGTGCGTGATCAGCATTTTGGATGAGGTATTCTAGACCAAAGAAAGCTCCCGCATCTGCCTCAACTGGAAAACGAGTAACCAAAGTTGAACCCTGATCGTAATCAAAGAAGCGTGCTCTTATATTGCCATCTCCCTCAATACTATTTCTTCCCCGTATAACCACAATCCAACTATGACCAGCGGCAGCACCTAAACTGATTTGCCGCTCACCCAAATCAATTGTTCCTCTGGGTCCAGTCACCATCATGTAGCCACCCTCTGGTAGAAGTAATTCGGCGCTTGGACTCTCCAACGATTCTTGAGTATCTGGAGTTATTAATATTGCCGATCTATTACCTCCATTAAGATTGTCAGCTGACTTCTCCCATTGGTGAGTGCCAATCACCCCAGGATCTGCAATCATATTTCTAACTTCTCCAAATCCATCCACAACTTTCTGATCTGAACCTCCCTCCCCACCAGCAACTCGATACGGCCTTACCACTTCGGGAACAATGCCAATTTCTGCCCGAGGATAAACAAAAGTGCCTTCCTCCTCTAGCGCCTCCACCCCATTCAAAAAACCAGCTGCCTCAACCAAAGGCACAACTGCTGCTGCTACTACACCAAATTTTAAAAACGCTCTTCTCGATGTTTCCTTGCTCATAACAACTCCTTATTTGATATTACACAAGTCTCACCATCTTAGCCAAGACTTATGCACTTTTTATACAATTTAATTAACTCTTGATCTTGCTAGCTTTTGAGTCGCCATCAGGCTTACATACCCAACAGCAAACAAACCTCCAGCTATCAGCAAATTCCCCGCCACCCCAGTTTCCACTGGTTCGTGCTCATCGACAACTACATCATGACAAACCACATTTCCATACGCACCCGTCGTACACACTTTCTTTGTCTCTTTGGTAACCTCATTCCCATCAGCCCACACTGGCGTCACCACTCCAAACACCAACCCCCATACTACTACCATGAGGCCAACAACTTGAACCAAATCCACACCCACATTCCTTGACACTTTGCTATCTACCACTGTATTCATATAAATCTAGTGCTTATTATAACAAAAACCATCAATCAGTCAATCTTATTAGTATGCGCATACCAAATACTTAAATACCAAACTTGCATTACAAATTTCTAAACCTCGATCCGCCTTGCCAGCCTCACAATCCGGCGGTCCGAATTCAACACCTCACACGTATACAAGATCACATCCGCGCCGTAACTACTCTCGCGGATCGCCTCGTCGGTATACCCCTCATAAATCTCGTAAGTGTATTTCCGCCGGTCCCAAACAATATTAAACGTGTCTCCCACCCCCAGTTTTGGCAGGTTATAAAACGAGTGCTCCCGCCGGAACTGATTGCTCCAATAGATATACCCAAACCTATGGGCGGCCAGGATTATCGGCAAACCCCGCTCGGTCGGCACCCCATAATCAGGCACCATCCACGGCCCTTTCTTCATCGTCTCCACCCAGTCAGGATCGGTCGAGATCTCGCTGTTAAAACCGATCTTCTCGATCACCAACATGTTTTCCTTGGGCAAACTGTCCTCATATGGCGGCAAGGCTACCGGCTCCACATACAACTCCGCCCCAAACTCGCTCTTGGCCACGGCTGCGTCACTACCCAGCTTCTCCGCCACGCTCTCGGTTAGCCTGGGCACCAGCTTATAGGCCAGAGAGGGTGCCGCCGGCCCCACAATCACCAACAAAGCAATCAGCCACAGGAAAACACCAGCAAGGCCCAAAACCTTGGGCACGCGGGTTTCCTCCTCCCGCCTGGTAAACAACACTCTGCTCGGGTACCAAGCAAAAGCCTTGGCATCGTAGATCAGATTGACGTTAATCATGTTTATATCTGTCATTATGGAACCTGAGTAAAACTCAAGTGATAGAATCTCCTCTCCCAGAACTTAGATCCTACCTGCCCGAAAGCTTCCCTTAGCGTTGCAGTCGGGTCAGTCGCTTGCGCTCCTTCCATGATGACAACCTAACTTAATTTTCTTGACACTTATTACAAAAATCCCCTCAGGCTCATCGAGTAAGAGGGGTGTTTTGGCAGTTTTGGTCTGTTTGCTATTTCGAGTTTAGAATTTAAATATTGCCTGCCCGTCTGAGTTTTCTGAGGTGAGCCTGGCTGATGACCAA
The DNA here is from genome assembly GCA_964392715.1 of uncultured Pseudomonadales bacterium. GTDB lineage: Bacteria > Patescibacteriota > Microgenomatia > UBA1400 > CAYNFZ01 > CAYMQI01. The sequence goes on from CAYMQI010000028.1 coordinate 7,900, forward strand.
GCGAATACTCAAAAATTTTGGCGGGTTTCGAATTTAGGATTTAGAATTATGAGTTTCCAGCTTTTCCAAGCTGGTCTTGGCTCCTCTATGGAGGGAAGTAAGCCTGCCCTACATACTACCCTCCAGACAGGAGCCAAACACCACAACTCTTGACACCCCAGTGCCTATATGTTAGTTTGACTATTAACTCTTTGTTTTCCTGTCCGATTGCAAAGAGTAACCTGAGGAAGAGCATAGCTACTCGTAGCCTGTCTAGCGGTAGTCATGCTCTTTCTTTTTTGTTAAAAAATTCGAATTTACTCGAATTCCACTTCCTAACTTCTATAGTCTAAATTCTAGCTTTTAACTCTATTTACTTATCGACCCTGTTTTGTATCTGGCCAAGCCTTTCATCTGCTCTCTCCAAAACAAGTTTAGCGCCTGACTTCTTCTCGCTCTCCTACGCTTCAGCGACCCTCTCGGTCGTCTTCCAAGCCCGAATAATCTACCTATCACGTTCATATCAATCAATTTCTATTGTTAACTGCTGTAAATTTATCATCAATTCCCCCCCCTGTCAACCCTATAGTTTCACTTACCCTAAATAATCAATAGCCCATAACAAACAATATCTACAAATACTTGAGCGTTTGACTTTACAAATACCAATCATCATCGTGCGTGAAAACAACTCCTCCCCGAATCAATCACCAGCAGCTCTCTGTCATTCTGGAGTCCCATACCAAGTAGAGGGACGATAGAATCTCCCGATGTCATTCTGGAACCCCGAGCGGAGTCGAAGGGGGATAGAATCTCTTCTCCCAGAACTTAGATCCTATCGATCGCATGGGTTCTTCCCAAAATGACCATGGAATCTTTTCACACCCTCCTTTTCACGCAACCACCCCTGGAATCCCCGATCTCGTACCTATCCAACTCTCGCTGACTCTGACCGAAACCATCTAGCCATAGAACCATAAAGCCATCTATAATACAACCATGCCCACCGACCGCACCACCCTGGAGTTGAGAAATAGTAAGTCCGCCCAGACCGGCCCCCAGGCCTTCGAACAGGTCTTGGCCTCCCTACCGGTCTCTAAATCGCCCCTTTTTGGCTTGAGGCCGAAAGACCCCCTCTCCCTTGAAATCGTCTCTGTCGGCCAAATCACCACTTTCCAGCTCAATTTTTCCACCGGCCGGCAGCGTTACATAGTCAGCCAGCTCACCGCCAACTACCCTGAAGTCAAGCTAAGTCCGGTAAGTCCGGACAACGACTCGATCAACCACTTCTCTGGAACCACCACTCTCTCCGGTTACCTAAAACTCGCCCACGCCGACTACTTTCCCCTCAAAACCTACCACGAGGCAGACCCCAATGACCCTTTGGCCGTGATCCTGGGCAACCTCTCCAAGTTAACCGGCGACCACAAAGCTCTGGTCCAAATCCTAGTTACCCGCGAGAGCGAATCTTGGAAACGCGCAGGCACTAAAGCCATGGAGGGCAAAACTTCAGCCGACGGCACCCACACTCCTCACCCGGAGCGTCCCCTAATCGAAAAAAAACTCTCCCAAGTCAGCTACCTGGTAAGTATCAAACTCGCCGCCGCTGGCCCCACCCCCAAAGAGGCTAAAGACATCCTCGACACCCTCGCCCACAGCTTCGCTCCTTTCACTCTAGCCAAAGGCAACGCCTTCAAGTTCGTAACCCCCAAATTCAGAAAAAAGGCCCTTACCGCTTCTCTACCCATCAGAACATTTGCAAATGCCCGCTCCATCCACTTATCCCTCTCGGAAACTGCCACTCTCTACCACTTTCCGTTCGACAAGCTAAAAGACATCAAAAACCTCGCTTGGGGCAAGACCCTTCTCGGTGAACCTCCGGAAAATCTTCCCTACCACCACCCCGATTACCAGCAGCACAACAAAACGGTCAACTTTATCGGCCGGACGGAGTTTAAAAACCAGCAGGTCACTTTCGGCCTCAAAGACGAAGACCGTAGGCGCCACTTCTACGTCATGGGCAAAACCGGCACCGGCAAATCCACTCTCCTCTCCAACATGATCATCTCGGACTTAAAAAGGGGCAAGGGTCTGGCCGTCATCGACCCCCACGGCGATCTTATCGAGACCGTCCTCGATTTCATCCCAAGCAGCAGGATCAACGACGTTATCTACCTAAACCCCGCCGACCCAGACTACGCCGTCAAATTAAATCTCCTTGAGGCCGAACAGGAAGAGCACCAGGAACTCGTCGTCTCGGCCGTCATCGCCATCTTCCAAAAACTCTACGGCTACTCCTGGGGCCCCCGGCTCGAGCATATCCTCCGTAACACTCTCTTTACCCTCATCAGTAGAAACGGCTCCACTCTGGAGGAAGTCGTCCGGATCCTCACCGACGCCAAATTTAGAAAGCAAATCACCTCAGAGCTGACCGACCCCGTCCTTCAGAACTTTTGGGCCGGGGAGTTTGAGACCATGGGCGACAAGCTTCGGGCCGAGGCCGTCTCTCCGATCCTCAACAAAGTCGGCCAGTTTGTCTCTTCCCCCCTCATCAGGAGCGTCACCAACTCCACCACCAACAGCTTCTCCATTAGGGAAGTCATGGACCAGGGCAAAATTCTCCTGGCCAACCTCTCCCAAGGCAAGCTTGGCGAAGACAACTCCGCCCTCCTTGGCGCCATGCTCATCACCAAAATCCAACTTACCGCCATGAACCGCGTCTACCAGGCAGAAGAAGACCGCCGCGACTTCTACCTCTACGTCGACGAGTTCCAAAACTTCGCCACCGGGAGCTTTATCAAAATCCTCTCCGAAGCCCGCAAATATCATCTAAATCTCACCCTCGCCAACCAATACATCGACCAGATCGACGAGCACGTGCGGAAAGCCATCTTTGGTAACTGCGGCTCCATGGCCACCTTTGTCGTTGGTGCTTCCGACGCCAACCTCCTCTCCCACGAATTCGCCGGCAAGTACCAAGAAGAAGACTTGGTCGCCCTCGACCGCTTCCAGATCATTGCCAAACTCGCCATCGACGACACCACATCCACCCCCTTCCCCGCCTACACCCTCCCCCCGGCCTCCTCCAGCAACAATAATCGGGAAAAAGTGATCAAAGTCTCCCGCGAACGCTATGCCAAGAAAAAATAAATTACGTTTACCCGCCTAAATACTCCATAGGAGTTTTTGTCGGGCCAAAAAGAAGTAAAGTTTACCTCATTCAATCTTCAGAAGAACCAAGATCGCCAAACTCCTCTCAAAATCTCCATTCCTGTATTTCTGATTGTACCTTCTAACACTCATCCTCACCACAGCCCCTCCCCACCAGACTAAAATATCTTGATCTGTATCAACTAAAGACGAAGCTGTAGCCACGCCCACTATCTCACCATCATGAGGATTATGCCCATTGGGATAAAAGCGAAAATTCAACGGATACTCCGACTCATGAAACCAGTTGGGGCATTGCTCACGCGGCAAACATTCATCAAAGTTAAATCCCTCTATCTCCACTCCCTCCCCTTCTCTTTTGTCACATCTTTTACCTTCACCGTCTAGCCTCTCCCTTTTCCCCATATTTTTCCCCTGATACAATAAAAGACCCCGAACTCTCGGGGCCTAGGCTACACAATTAATACTTACAAGAATTTTCATATCCACTCAATATAGACCCACAAATCACTACAAATCAAGCGCCACCGTCATCGACCCCAAACCACCAATACTAGAAAATACCCTTCCTCAAACCACCATCTTCCAGTAACCCTCAAAGACTCTCTACCCCAACCCTTCCAACAGCCCTCTCAACGCCTCTTCCCGATTGCTCACCAGCTTGGTCCCATTATCCTGCTCCATCAACTTACGCAATTTCTCCCTCATCTTCGTGCCCTTTTCAATATAATTTTTCAAATCCCCATCGCTCTCAAACACGGGATCACCACCCTCATCCTTGCCCCCTCCAAACAACACTCGCACCTGTTCACCCTTCATCACCCAATTGAACGCTTCCAATATCTCCTCACCATCCAATCTATCTTTGGCCAACTTGACTACACGTACCCCACTCTCCGCCTCCGCCTGGCTCCAAGCATCACCTTCCTCATAAAATACCTGCAAATTACCTTGCCCATTCCCCTCTTCCTTCAACTTCCCGTCTGCCCTAGACATTCTTACCAACTCTCGTCTCATCCGCTGGCCGTTCTTCTGATACTCCCGCAGGTGTGCTCCATCTGCCTCCCCGCCCACTCCCAAAGGCACAAACTCCTCCCCGCTCAACCAAACCACTCTGCTTGTGCCAGCCACCACCCCATCCCGCATCAACTCCATCATCGACACTCCACCCATCGTATCTGGCCTTATTTGGATTAAGTCCACTTTAGAATAATCAACTGCTAATTTTTCGGCGTCGCCATCTTTGTTCCCATCGTAACTTCTACCATGAGTATCAGGGTGGATCTGCGGGTCAATGGACTGCACCCCCAAAACTACCACCCATGATTGATCCGGTCTGATACACTCCAT
>CAYMQI010000029.1:0-7017 GCA_964392715.1 uncultured Pseudomonadales bacterium
CTCTTACCTAGATGATAGTTTAGCACTTGAGGGGGGAGGGGTCAAGAGATGAGTCTCTTATAATTGTGAGAGTTTATGGGCAAAGAAGATTTAGATGTCGAGACTGATTATGTTAAACGAAAAATTAACAGCCTGTTATTGGCGATTGATGATGCGCGACAGCTTGAGGAATACGAAAAATTGGTTTTATTAAGTTGACAATTTCTGGCGTTATTGCGGGTAGTGTTTTTTGTGTTAACCCGTTTGCTGGAGCAGTCTTTGCGACCTTAGCTTTTCGTGAAGCGTGTTGTTTGCACGAAATAGATAAGCTGAAAAAGAAGGGCGGCTTGGTTGGGGAATTGGAAATGAATTTAACTGTACTTGGGCCGTTTGGGGAGGACCCACCAATTAGACTAAAACCTAAATCATTGGATATTGTGGATATTGATGAGGCAGAAGCCGAAGAAAAAAATGCGCGACAAGAAGAATAGTGTGGAAATCGGGACCTGGGCGTTTTATGAATTGTGAGCTTGAGTGAAGCGTTTGAGGAGTCTTTTGGGTCCCTGGAAATGGTTGTGGCTAGATTAGTTCTTCAAATTCCGTTCTGGTGAGGCTTGCCTGGCGAAGAATGGAAGAGAAAGTGCCGACGGCGATTTGTTTGTGATCGGGAACGATGACGGTTTGGAGTTTGCCACCAACTACGCCACGAAGTTTGATATGAGAGCCTCTTTGAGAAACTTGTCGGAAACCCAGCTTACGGAGTGTCTTGATGATTTGTTTGGCAGAATACCGCTTAGGCATAGCGGAGGTTGGGTGAGATTTTGAGGAGTTTTAGGTGCTTGAATGGTTTAATTAATTTCAATGAAACTTTTTCGTCTTCGAAATACAACTCAATGGCCTCTTCTAAGTTATTGAGGGCTTCTTTGGCGGTGGTTCCCTGGCTGGCGATATCGACTTCTAACGCACGAGCCACAAAAAGATCGTCTTCTTTCCAGACAAGAGCATTAAAACCGGAGGGTGTTTTAGTTTTTTTCTTCATGATTTTTAGTATATCACGCGAGGATTTTTGCGGGTATACTTCAATATTCTAGAGTGTTGAAGTGTGGTGGAGGTAAGAAGGGTGATTGACTAGGGGAAAACTAGAATGCTTGGTCGAAGCGTTTGAGGAGGTCTTTTTGCTCTCGGGTTAGAGACTTGGGGATGGTGAGGATTAAGCGGATGTAGAGGTCGCCGTGGCCCAGGCGCTGGAGGCGTTTGATGCCTTTGCCCTGGAGCCTAAGGATGGTGCCCGGCTGGGTGCCGGGGCGGATTTTGATCTTTAAGGGTTTGTTTTCGAGAGTGGGAATTTCTAGAGTGTCGCCCAAGGCAGCCTGGACGAAGGAGATTTCTTGGTCGAGGATAACGTCGGAACCTTCGCGTTTAAATTGCTTGGAGGGTTTGACGCGGACGATGACGTCGAAGTCCTGGTAGCGGATGCGGATGCCGTCGTCGGTGCCGGCGGGAACTTTGATGGTGTGGGATTTACCTTGGTGGACTAAGGAGCGCTCGGTGCCGTGAACCGCGTCCATAAAGTCGATCTCGATCTGGTAACGGGGTTTTGGAGGGCCTTGACTGAAAGGATTGGCGCCGCCAAAAAAAGACTCAAAGATGTCAAAGGGGTTGGAGAAGTCGAAATCAAAGTTAGCGCCCGGACCCCCTGAGGTGGTGTAGGTATAGGTGAATGGTCCGGAGCGGCCGGCTTGAGAGAAGCCCCCAAATGGACCGCCAAATCCCCCAGCGGAGGCGGAGTCGAAAGCGGCGTGACCAAATTGGTCGTAGGTTTTTCTTTTTTGGGGATTGCCTAAGACTTCGTAGGCCTCGCCGGCTTCTTTGAACTTGGTTTCAGCGTCCGCCGATTTGTTCCGGTCGGGGTGAAATTCGAGGGCTTTTTTCCGATAAGCCTTTTTGATTTCGTCTTGGGTGGCGGATTTCCCGACGCCCAAAACCTCGTAAAAATCGCGTTTCGGGGTCATAAGTTTTTAAGTTTCAATTTTCCAGAATTTGTGCCTTCTGGAGTGTAAATCATTGATTTCTCGCTGAAGATTTTCTTAATTGCTTCTTCTGAGTTCTGTTCTATTATGTATTTTATATAGCCGCTTGCGATTAACAAAATTCCTGCTCCAACTGTAACGGTAATTAAAATTGTGGCTATGTATCGGTTGAGGTCTCGTGGGTAGTCGTGAAGATACTTTTCGTGATTTAAGAACCTACCATCGATTTTTTTCTCTAATTCATCTCTGGCATTTTGAAGTTTTTTGTCTTGTTTTTGCTGGCTCTCTCTGTCCAGTTGCAGATATTGATCCCTTGTAAAAGGTGGTGTAGTGACCTGCCCTTCTTGTACAACCGTGGCGCCTGATCCAGTTTCTTTTGGGGATAATTTTTTAGTTGAGGCTTTTCTCTTTGTTGCCATTTTGGTCCTGGACTTTGGTTACAGAAAAAGTAATTTTCGCCAATTGTTTGTTTTGAGATAAAAGTTTTAGTTTGTATTCACCTGTTTCAGGTAATGGAAAATTGGCCACATCTGTAATGTGATGTGTCCTGCCATTGTTGCCTAGCGTCACACTAATCTCATTAGAGGCAAAAAAATCCTTACCAGACGGAGATTCTGCTTTCACTTTGATCTTGTGTTCTATTCCAGGTTCACCCTTAACGGTCGCCACAATGAAGAACCTAAGAAATGATGAGGGTAAATCTGTCACAAACATGCGATCAAAAATTCCAACAATGCTTAATTTGCCTTCTTTTGAGACCAGGGCAAAATCACACATCACAAATAATTCGGCGTCAAGTTTTGATTTAGGCATTTGCCTCCTATATAAATGGGCGGGGAAAGCCCCCGCCCTGAATTTTATTGATTAGATCCTATCGCTCTTCGCATAGCCCAAGGCTCCAGGATGACGAGTAAGGTGTTGAGGTTATTCTTCGACGACTTCGCCCTCTTCTACATCTGCACCTTTTTTATCATCCTTCGCTGAAGCTTCGGATGACGAGTCGGATTTTTTATTGTCAGACTTGGTACCCTCTGCTTTGGCGGCTTCCTCCTCGGTCTTTTTGTAGACGATTTCGCCCAGTTTCTGGGAGGCGGTCAAAAGTTCCTCGGTGGCCTTTTTCAAATCTGGGGCCGAGGCGGCGTCTTTGCCGGCCAAGTCTTTGAGGGTCTTGACCTTTTCCTCGATGGCCTCTTTGTCTTTTTTGTCGAGTTTATCGCCGTGCTCTTTGAGCTGCTTTTCGACTTCGAAGACGGCGGCGTCTGCTTGATTTTTGGCCTCGATCCTTTCTTTTTTCTGTTTGTCTTCGTCGGCGTGGGCGGCGGCCTCGGCTTTCATCTTCTCGACTTCTTCGTCGGACAAATTGGTGGCGTTTTTGATGGTGATCTTTTGCTCTTTGCCTGTCCCTTTGTCCTTGGCCGAGACGTTTAGGATGCCGTTACTGTCGATGTCAAAAGTGACCTCGATCTGGGGAGTGCCCCGAGGCGCGGAAGGAATACCGTCCAAAACAAAGCGGCCCAAGGTCTTGTTGCCTTCGGCCATTTCGCGCTCGCCCTGGAGAATGTGGATCTCGACTTGGGGCTGGTTGTCGGAGGCTGTCGAGAAAACTTGGGATTTGCTTGTCGGGATAGTGGTATTTCTGTCGATAAGCGGGGTGCGCACGCCGCCCAAGGTTTCCAAGCCCAGAGTAAGGGGGGTGACGTCCAAAAGGAGGACGTCTTTGACGTCGCCGGCCAGGACGCCGGCTTGGATGGCAGCACCAACGGCGACGACTTCGTCGGGGTTGACGCCTTTATGGGGATCGCGGCCGAAGTAGTCTTTGACTAGTTTTTGGATCCTGGGCATCCTAGTCATGCCGCCCACCAGAACGACTTCGTGGATGTCTTTGGGCTCAACTTTGGCGTCTTTCAAGGCCGCTTTGACGGGGCCCAGAGTTCTTTGGACGAGATCATCGACCAATTCCTCGAGTTTGGCCCTGGTTAATTTCATGGTCAAGTGGAGGGGCTGGCCGTCTTTGCCCTGGGTGATGAAGGGTTGGTTGATCTCTGAATCTTGAGACGAGGAGAGCTCGATCTTGGCCCGTTCGGCGGCGTCCCTGATTCTTTGCAGGGCTTGTTTGTCGGAAGTTAAGTCGATGCCGTTGTCTTTTTTGAACTCGGAAGTGATCCATTCGATAATTTTGTGGTCAAAGTCGTCGCCCCCGAGGAAAGTGTCGCCGCCCGTGGCTTTGACTTCAAAAACGCCGTCGCCGACCTCGAGAACGGAGATGTCGAAAGTGCCACCGCCGAGGTCATAAACGGCGATGGTTTGATTGGTTTTTTTGTCGAGGCCGTAAGCCAGGGAAGCGGCTGTCGGCTCATTGATGATGCGCTCGACAGTAAGTCCGGCGATCTCGCCGGCCTGTTTGGTGGCCTGCCTCTGGGCGTCGTCGAAGTAGGCGGGGACGGTGATGACGGCTTTGTCAACTTTTTCGCCAAGGTAAGCTTCGGCGTCGGTTTTTAATTTTTGGAGGATTTTGGCGGAGATCTCTTCTGGAGTGTAGGTTTTGGCGCCGATTTTGACGGCAGCGGCGTTGTTTTTGCCGGCGACAATGGCGTAAGGGGCAAGTTTTTTGGTCTTTTCGACTTGCCGGTCGGAGATCTTGCGGCCCATTAAGCGCTTGATCGAGTAGACGGTGTTGGTGGGGTTTAAGATCATTTGGCGCTTGGCGACTTCGCCGACCAAGTTTTTGGCGGGTTCGACGATGGAGGGGACGGTATTTTTGCCCTCTGAGGAGGGAATAACTTTGGGACTGCCGCCTTCCATGACGGCGACAACGCTGTTGGTGGTGCCTAGATCAATACCGATGGTTTTGCTCATAAAATTCTCCAATGTGAGGTGTAATGTTTAATAACTTATTTTGAAATGCAAAATTAAAAAGAACTTAATTTTTTTTGATTGATAATTTTGATGTTTGAGATTTGATTTTTGATTTACTTTTGTTTGCCGACGATGACCTTGGCGGGCCGGAGGGTGATGCCGTTTAAGCGATAGCCTTTTTGGGCAACCTCGAGGACGTGGTCGTGAACGCCTGGTTTGGTGCCGATGCATTCCATAGTGGCCGGGTCGAAAGGTTGGTCCTCTGGGTTTAGCTCCTCGAGGCCGGCGGCGGTGAATGAGTTTTTAAATTCTGAGAGGACTAAGTTGAGGCCGTGGTCGTTGAGGTGAACGGCGGCTTTTTCGAGGTTGTCGAAGGCGGTTAATTGACTCTTGAGTAAAGTGGCGTTGGCCAGTTTGATAAAGCGTCCCTGGTCCTCCTCGGTTCTTTTTTGCAGGTTCTGGTAGTCGGCCAGGGCCCGGGCGTATTTTTCCTCGAGGGCTTGGAGCTGGTCTTTGAGTGACTGGATCTCGGCCGTAGAAGCCGTTTTGGTTTTCTTCATAACTTAAAGTCTAATCCGCCTTGGCGAGACAATAATAATACTAACTGAGTATTGAGGCGAAATTGAGAGCGTTTTTTTAGTTTCGCTTTTGGTGGATTTCAGCTCATTAAAAATGTCAGTTGTTTTTAGTCATGAAATAAGTCGAGGCTTGTCAGCCTCGCGAGCTTCAATATTGTTTGGCGATTTCCTGAAGAGTCAGACTTAAGTGGCGGATCAGAGGAACGACGTAGTAAAAAGGCATGCGGGCAGGGCCAACAATGCCGATGGAGCCACGAACATCACCGAGAGAAAAATCGGAAAAAACGATGCTGATGGGCTCTAAGTATTTATTGTCAAAGTCGTCGCCCAAGAGGATATGAATGGGGTCGTCGCCGCTGGCCCGCTCGAGCATGGCGAAAAGTTCGTCGGTCTCGTCGAGGAGGCTAAAGACGGTTTTGGTGACGTCGATGTCGTAAAACTCGGGTTTGTCGAGGACGTGGAAGTAACCGGAGTGATAGATTTTGTGGTTGTCGGTGACGGCCATGCCGATGCATTTGGTCTTGTCGGCTAGGGTTCTGGTGGCTTGTCTTAAGAGGTCGTCGAGGTCGGCGCGCACGTCCCACATGCGTTCTTTGACCGAGACTTCTTCGGCGACGGAGAGGTCCTCTTCGTTCATGAGCTTGCTAACATAGAGTTTGAGGGCGATGGGGGAAGGGATGCGGCCGGCGGAAGTGTGGGGTTGTTTGAGGTAGCCAAGGCGGGTAAGCTGGACCATTTCGTTACGGATGGTGGCTGGTGAGACACCGAGGTTGTATTTTTTGTCGAGAGTTTCGGAGCCGACTGGAGTAGCGGTGCCGATATATTCTTCGATAACGTGCTTTAAGATTTGGATTTGGCGGTCGGTGAGTTCCATTCTAGTTAAATTCGAAATTCTAATTACGAAATTCGAAACACAAATGAGTTTAGCAGTAATATATCAAGAGTGCTAAGGCTTGTCAACAATGAGCGAGCAAGGTTAAGGGGTAAGTGTTAAGCATTAAGCTTGTTAAGGGCTGATGAAACAAACACTTTGCGGTGGTGGGGGCAAGGGCCATGAGAACTGAGGGCGGCGATGTGGTCGCGGGTGCCGTAGCCGACGTTAGTATTCCAGCAGTAGTGGGGAAAGTCGAGGTGCAGCTCGTGCATGTACGAATCGCGGGTGACTTTGGCAACGATTGCGGCCAAAGAGACCTCGGGGAAATCGGCGTCGGCGTGGGGAATAGATTGGATTATTATTTTTGTCATTCTGGAGCGAAGCGATAGAACCTTTTTTTGATTTGACGAGATCCTATCGGTCGTTTCACTCCCTCCAGGATGACCAATTAGGTCCGTTCTAAGTTTCAAGTTTCCATCCACAATAAATTTTAAGTTCTTGGTTCTTAGCTCTTGGTCCTTGGATATTTGAGTGATTAGGCTGAGGAAGACCTGTTTGTTGGCCCAGCCGATGCCGCGGGTGTTGATTTGCCTGGCAGAGATGGTGGCGATATGGGTGGGGAGGTTTAGGTTGACGATGGTGGTGAAGAGGCGATTTCTCTGGAGAGCGGTCAGTTTTTTGGAGTCGCGGATGGGAGCGT
>CAYMQI010000029.1:7117-12137 GCA_964392715.1 uncultured Pseudomonadales bacterium
CTGAAAGATCCATCTTCAGAATAACTTTAGATCTAAGATTTTGGCTTTGCATCTTACCTATCAATGAATCTAGTTCATTTAAAATGGGTCGCTGTCTCTGGTGCATTTCTTTTCTATCATTGATTGGAAGTCCTTCTCCTTTTTTTAAATCAGATTCCATCCAAATGATTTCTAGACCGAAAAAAGAGATGAAATGTTTGAATTTATTTTCAAACTTGTAAGAAGTTTCACTTATGTCCCAAGCAAGTTTAATTTTTTCCTTTCCAACTATTTGCTTTTTCCATCCGCTTAAACCTTTTAGCCCAACATAAGCAAATACTATGGCAGCACTGGCCTGAGATAAGTGTTCCAATATGGAAAAAACCAGATCCATGTCAGTTAAGTTCATGTCAAGAAACTTATTGTTTAAGCACGGCTAAAAAGGCTTCTTGAGGTATTTCGACGTTGGCGAATTGAGCACGACGTTTCTTGCCTTTTTTCTGTTTTTCCAAGAGTTTCATGCGGCGGGTGCGGTCGCCGCCGTAGAGTTTGGCGGTCACGTCTTTTCGATAGGCGGTGATGGTTTCGCGGGCGATGATGTCGCCGCCCACGGCTGCCTGGATGGGGATGACAAATAGCTGGCGGGGAATGGCGTCTTTTAACTTGGCGACGATGTGTTTACCAAGATGCCTGGCTTTACTCCTGACGACGATTTGAGAGAGGGCTTCGACTAACTGGTGGTTGATGAGGATGTTGAGTTTGACGGCATCGACTTGCTGGTAGTCAAAGAGTTGGTACTCGAGGCTGGCATAGCCTGAAGAGGCTGATTTTAACTGGTCGTAGAAATTGACGATCAATTCGGCCATAGGGATTAAGTACTCGAGACGGACGGCGTGGCCCAAGTGGGACTGGTTGATAAACTGGCCGCGATTTTCGCTGACGAGTGTCATGATGCCACCCAAGTAGTCTTCTGGAGTAAAGATGGTGACGCGGGCGACGGGCTCTTTGATGGCGGTGATCAGGGAAGGATCGGGAAGGTCGCTCGGGGTTTTGACCTCGAAAGTCTCGCCGCGGGTGTTGGTAACCTGGTAGACAACGGTGGGGGCGGTGGGGATGAGGTCCAAGTTATGCTCGCGGTTTAAGCGCTCGATGACGATCTCGGCGTGCAAGGCGCCAAGGAAGCCGATACGGAAACCTTTGCCTAGAGCTTGAGAAGTAGAGAGGGTGTAATTGAGAGAAGCGTCGTTTAGAGCCAGCTTTTCGATGCCTTCCTCCAGGAGGGGGAAGTTTACGGCGTCGACGGGGAAGAGGTCAAGATAGACCATGGGCTGGGGGTCTTGGTAGCCGGCGAGGGGGAGAATGCCTGTGGGTTTGGGGTGGGTGGTGAGGGTGTCGCCGATTTTAATCTCGGAGACGTTTTTTAAACCGGTAGCGACGTAACCAACGGCGCCGGTAGGCAGAGAATTGGTGGGGGTTAATTCGGGGGTGAAGATGCCGATTTCCAGGGGATTAAATTGGAGGCCTGAGGCCAAGAGGGTGAGTTCCCGGGGATTGATGGCGCCGCCATCGACTTTGACAAAAGCGATGGCGCCCTTGTGGGGGTGGTAAGTGGAGTTAAAGACGAGGGCGCGGGTGGGCTTATCGGTATTGGCGGCAGGAGGAGGAATGCGAGTGATGATGGCCTGGAAAAGTTCGAGCACTCCCTGGCCGGTTTTGGCCGAAATGCGGAGGATGTCTGCTTCGGGCAGGCCAAAGGACTCGATGATGTCGAGGGAAACGGCGTCGAGGTCGGCGGCGGGGAGATCAATCTTGTTAAGGACTGGAATGATTTTTAACCCCAGGCGGCGGGCTTTTTCGTAGTTAGTTAAGGTCTGGGCCTGAATGCCTTGGGTGGCGTCGATCAAGAGAACGGCGCCTTCACCGGCGGCCAGGGAACGTTCGACCTCGTAGCCAAAGTCGACGTGGCCGGGAGTGTCGATCAAGTTAATAGTATAGGCACGAGCGTCTAGGGTGTAGGTCATAGTAACGGGGGCCAACTTGATGGTAATACCCCGCTCCTGTTCGATGGGGTTACTATCCAGGAGGCGGTCATGAAATTGTCTGGGGGTAATGGTATTGGTGGCCACCATCATGCGGTCGGTCAAAGTGGTCTTGCCGTGGTCGATGTGGGCGACGATGGATAAGTTTCTCGTGTTTGATGTGGTCATAAATGGCTAAATGGTTAGTATTTGGTGAAGCACAACAAATTATGGGGATCGGGTGGATTTTACCTTATCTCGGGAATAGAAGCGGGGAGAATACAGAAAGAGGTCACTGGATGGTTTCTGCTTGATCCAAGGTTTCAGAAGATGAGGAAAGGACTTTGCGCCAGTTGCCGATTTTGCGGAATAGGCTCAAGTAGGAGTCGAGCTCTTTGATGGCGAGGACTTTGGAGAGGGCAAAATAGACGGTAGCGCCGATGGCGGCGACGGTGGCGGTCAAGAGAATTAAGTTTAAGGTGCGGGTGGTGTCGAAGACGTATTGGTCCAGGAGGCGCATGGGGAACCAGAGGAAGAGGCCGGTGAGGGCCGAGGCGATGAGGATCTTGGCGGGAGCGGTGACGGCGTCGTGCCAAGTGAAACCGGAAAGGCGAGGTAGGAGGGAAACAAACAGGTAAAAGCTTTGGAGAATGGTGGCGGTGGCGCCGCCGATGGCGATGCCGAAGATGCCAAGGGGGGTGTAAAAAACCAGGTAAGCTGAGACAGTGGCGTTGACTAGAAGGCTAATAATGGCGCCTAGCATGGGGATTTTGGTGTTGTGGAGGGCGTAGAAGGCGCGGGTAATCAAGTGGTTGGAAGCGTCGGCAAAAATAGAGAGGGCAAAAATGGCGAGGATTTTGCCGGTCAAGAGGGTGTCGGCCCAAGGGAAAGCTTTGGCACCATAAGCGATACGGACCAAGGGGATGCGCAGAACAATCAGGACGGCGGTGGCGGGCAAGGCTAAGTAGAGGATTTGGTGGAGGGAGTTGATGAAGATGCGGCGGAACTCGTTGAGGTCGTCCTGGGCGGATTCCCTAGAGAGGAAGGGGAGGCTGGCCTGGCCGATGGGCATGCCGAAGATGCGGATGGGAAAACTAAAGAGCTGTTGGGCTAAAACTAGAATGGTAAGGGCGCCTTGTTTGGACAATGATGTAGCCAAAAAGGACATGACGAAGAGTCGTTCGAGCTCGCTTACCGAGAGGGCCAAAGTGCGGGGGAGCATCAGGCGGGAAATTTCGCGCACACCAGGTAATTTGAGGTTGATGACGGGGCGGTATTTAAAACCGAGTTTGATAGCTAAGGGGAGCTGGAGGACAAGGTGCAAAAAAGCACCCAGGACGACGCCGATGGTGGGGCCGTAGAGGCCGAGGCTTGGACCCAAGAAAATAATGCCCACGATGATACCGATGTTGTAGGCGACAGGCGAGAGAGCGGGGATGATGAAGCGGTGGTTGGCTTGGATGATGCCGGTTAAGAAGTTGGAGATGGCAAAGAAAAACTGGGCCAAGAGCATGATGCGGGTGAATTTGGTGGCGAGGGCGAGTTGGTCAGGGGAAAAGTTGGTGCCGGTGATGAGTTTGTTGAAGGGCTCGGCCCAGATGAAAATAATGACGGAGAGGGTGGTAAAGACCAAGAGGATGATGTTGATCATGGAGTTGGCCACGTCTTGGGCTTCCCTAGGGTCCTGGTTTTTGTATTTGGAATAAACGGGGATAAAAGCGGCCGAGAGGGCACCGATGACTAGTAGCTGAAAGACGAGTTCGGGAAGATAGAAGGCGATCCAGTAGGCGTCGAGGGCGGTTTTGGAGACAAAAAAGTGAGAAACGAGGAGGCGGTTTCTGGCGACGCCGAGGATGGCAGAAAGAAAGACTGAGCCGGTAATGATGGCTGCAGCCGAGAGAATGTTTGACTGTTGGCGCTCAAAAAGTTGTTTGCCGTTTTTGAAGAGATTGGAAACCATAATTTTAGATCGTAGATCTTAGATTGTAGATCGTAGACGGAGGAGAGTGTGAAAAGTCTAAGTTGTATTGTAGTTGCTAGAGGGAGGTTTGAGAAGAAGGAAAGGAGGAAGTAAGTTTGCTTAAAATGGTTGAATGGTCAGGTGGTTTCGGCCATGGGTCAGCTGGGGTTTTGATGGTTTAAGGGCTGTTGATGTTGAGTCGTGCCTGGAAATTGTGATGATTGATTCAAACTATGGCTGTTGATAGAATTGCCAGCGATGGCAGATTTGAAGTACAAACGAGTATTGTTGAAGATCGGCGGTGAGGCACTCCTTGGTGAGCGAGAGTACGGAATTTCTTATGAAGCGGCGCTTAATGTGGCGGGGCAGTTGAAAGAAGTGCGCGAATTGGGTGTGCAGATGGCAGTGGTGATTGGCGGGGGCAATATTTTCCGGGGTTTGACGGCGAGCCAGAAGGGGTTCGAGAGAGCAACGGCTGATTATATGGGGATGCTGGCCACGGTGATAAATGGCCTGGCTTTGTCTACGGCCCTGGAAGAAGTTGGTGTGGACACCCGAGTGCAGTCGGCGCTGGATATGCCCAAGGTGGCTGAGCCGTTTATCCGAAGGCGGGCGATCAGACATATGGACAAAGGCCGGGTGGTGATCTTGGTGGCGGGCACGGGCAGCCCCTACGTGACGACCGATTCGGGGGCGGCCCTGAAAGCGCTGGAGCTAAATTGTGAGGTACTGATGAAGGCTACCAAAGTGGATGGGGTGTTTGACCGCGACCCAATGAAGTTTCCGGATGCGAAGCGATTTTCGAAGATCAGTTATTTGGATGCGATCAAAGACCCAAACGTGCAAGTGATGGATACATCGGCGATATCGCTATGTATGGACAATGCGATGCCGATTATGGTGTTTAATTTGTTTAAGGAAGGCAACTTAAAGGCGGTGGTGGAGGGGGCGGACGTGGGGACGGTGGTCAATGGGGGCGAGTAGGGTGAAAGTGGGTGTTTTTAAAAAAGAGTGTTTCCGGCTTGGGTTTGACAAGGGTTGATTTGTGTTATAACATGTTATA
>CAYMQI010000030.1:0-7122 GCA_964392715.1 uncultured Pseudomonadales bacterium
GTGCGCCGCTTGTGTGCGAGCGTGCTGGAGCTAGAGCGGGAAGTTAGATCTTAGATAGCAGATAGTAGATTGTAGACGGTAGAAGGTGGACAATAAGATGTAGGAGGTTTGAGGATGAATCCTAGATCTACGTTCTACTATCTAAAAATCTATGAAAGGTCCGGCGTTGTTGGCTGGTTTTCCTCTAGTGTGGAGGGTTTGGCTATTGAGGATTGGAGTTGGTGGCGACCATGATCTTGGGGACCAAGGTGGTGGTCTTTGGGCCGGTGGTGGTAATGGTTTCGCCTGAGTAGAAGTGGCGTTTGCTGACAATTTGGAATTTGGGGCTACCTAGATTAATGGAGTAGCTGCCTGGAGGTGCCGTGAATTGGAAGCGGCCGTATTGATTGGTGTTTCTGATGGCGACTAAGCGGTTGAACCTGGTGTCTATCAGGTGTAGGGGGACGCCTGGTACTGGTTGGTTGTCAGTATTGACGACTTGGCCCCAAGAGCTACCGGCCCTGTTGAGTAACACTTGAGCTGCTGATAGAGAAAGATATAAAAAGATAATGGCGACGTTGACGGTGAGATTGGCGCCGCCAATGATGGCAATTGTTGCGGCAATAATTCCTACCCCGAGAGAGATGTGAGAGAGTGGTTTGATCGTTTGCCGCAATCTTTGCATAAATCTGAAGTGGGGGTTGGTGGGTGGGGTATCGGGGTCGACGGGGATGGAGACATTGATAGTTTGGTGCTCATCCCCTACCTTGAGGACTTCACCGTGGTAGATATGGATATAAGTGCCATCTGAGTCACCGGTGACGAGGGTAGAGGGAAAGCGGTAGTGGGGTTTGACAATGTGTACAAGGTAGGAGCCTGGGCGCACGGTGAAGCTAAACTCCCCTTCCTTGTTGGTAACGTCGGTTTCCAACAACCTTGGGGTTGGATCAGGGCTATAAAGCCGGGCTGTGGCGAAAAGCAGTGGATGTTTGGTGATGGCGTCGTAAACGAGGCCTAAGGGTTGCCTTTTTTCCCAAAAACCAAAATACTGAAGAGCTGAGATGACGAAGTGCACAAGGTAGTACCACAGATTACCAAGAAAGGGGAAAAGTTGGGCGAGGAGTCCAATGGTGGCTATTGGGGTGGCGGCGTTGGTGACAAGTTCGGAAATTGGAGTTAGATTTTGGATGATGGAAGTGACTGATGGTGGGACGAGGGTACTAAAAATTTGTGAAACGACGTTTTGGAGGGGTTGGGGAGCGCCTTTGGGAGGAGGGGGCGGTGCGACAGGGCCGGGAGGGGAAGTGGGCGCGGGACTGGGAGTAGTGGGCTGTCCGAGAGTGATGGTAAATGGTGGGAGCGAATTTGTGTTTTGGGCGGAATCGGTGGATTGGATAAAAACGGTGTAAGTGGTGTCGGTAAACAAGTGGGGAATTTGGTAGGACCAGTTGGTGGAGTCGGTGATGAAGGTAGTGGTAATGTTGGCGCAAAAAGTGGGCACGACTGGTGGGCAGACGAGGTCGATTTTTAAGTTGGCGTAGGCTTCGGTTTGCCCATAGATAACGGGATTGTCGCGGCTGGCGACTAGGTTTCTTTGGTCCTCGGGGGGAATGGAAGAAGGGTTGGCGGTGGTCCAGCCGAGGATTTGGGAATCAAGGCGGTCAAGAGTGATAAGGGGAGAACTGGTGTCGATGAGAAACTCCCAAGTGGATGAAGTGGCAGTATTACCTTGAGAGTTGGTGGCGGTAACGTACCAGGTGTGATAGGTGTCGCCGAGGTTATAGGTGGGAGTAAGGTAGATAAGCTGCCCGCTTTTGGTAGCGGTAAAAAAGAAACTATCTAGATAACCGGTGGTGTGGTCGATGTCTGGGGCAGCCAGGGAACCGTCGAGGTAAAAGTCGTAGCCGCTAATGGAGAAAGGGGAAGTGGAGACTTGCCAGGAGAAAGTGGGGCGTTTGACGGAGACGGTGGTGCCGTTTGCTGGGGTTTGCAGGATGGGGGCGGTGATGGAGAAGTCGGGGACGGTGGCAGTAACGGGGACGTCGCTGGCACCTGCCAGGCCAGCGAAATGCAAAATGCAAAATGCAAAGATCAAAAAAACAAGACAACATTTAAGATACTTGGTCATGGGCAGGTAGTGAATTTCTAATTAATCTAAACAAGGTTGGGTGTTGGAAATTTGAGCCTAGGGAATTGGTAATTTACCTCCAGTGTTTTGCAACACAAAGTGGCGCTGTTGGGCAAGCGCAATAGAAACATTTAATCATGTATTGGGAGTGTTGTTTAGACGGTGTGGGTGGGTTCCCCGGGAGAAATTGGGGGTTCTTGGGAGTGGTGGTGGGAGGATTCGACCTGGCGCTTGAGCTCTTCGACTTCTTTCTCAAGTTGTTTTTCCTTGACGATTAAGCGCTTTTTGACCAGGACGGCGGCAACGAGAATGAGGATGATGACCACCAGGACGGCGATAATAAGTCTGATGGGGAAGAGCCAGAAGTTTAAGGATTCGGTGAGGATTTTACTTGAAGGGCCATAGATCAGGTTAATCTGGGCTCGGTAAGGGCCGATGCCCCATTTTCTGTCCCAGGCGACTTCGAAGCGGCGGCTGGCGCCGGGGAAGATATTGCCGGAGGAGACGTCGATGGAGGCGACCCTGCGGCCGAAGATGTTGAAGATGCTGATGGCGCCTGTTGGGTTGACGTGGATGTCGGAGAGGTTTTCGATCGAGCCGGTGAAAGGCACGGGGCCGAACTCATTGAAGGTGGGGGCTTGGAATTGGCGGATGAGCGCGTTCTCGGTGATGGCGCCGGGGATGGTAATGTAGATAATGGTGCCGGTGCGCTGGCCGATGAGAGAGCCGGTTTTTTGGAGTTCTGCCGGGAGAAGGTGGGCGTTTGGCTGGTAGGTGAGCATGGCGTAGTGGCCGCCGGGGAGGGCGTTGGTGGGGGCAGTGATGCGGATGTTGTAGGAGTAGGCGGATTTGGCGTCGACGGGGATGAGGCGGGGGGCGCTAATCCAGGAAGCGCTCGACCAGCGGCCGGAGACGTCCTCGGTCACGGGTATGGGGGTGCCGATGTCGTCGGTGACAATAACGTCTTGGACGCGGACGGTGTAAGTCTGGGTGGTTTCGGATTCATTCCTCACCTTGAGCTCGAACTCTTTGGTCTCGCCTGGGTTTAGGGTGACTTCCAAGCGGGGAGGGATGGCGGAGATGGTAGATTGGGCGTGAGCGGGAGAGGCGGCCAGCAAAAGCAACGAAGCAACGAAGGAACCCACCAACAGCATGGCAGTTGGGGCGGACGGGCAAAATGACGAGACTTTGATGAGTTTGGGCATGGGCAGGAAAGTAAATGACGAATTAAGAATTACTAATTTCTAATTAAGCACCAATGTAGGAATGTCTAATTTGGTTATTGGGTATTGGGATTTGATTAGTAATTAGGTGTTAGTAATTATAAATTTTGATTAAAAGGTAGCGGTGGCGGTGTAACTAACTAAGTTTTCGTAGTCGCCGGCGGCCTGGGAGGCGCCGACGGAAACACGGTAGCAGATGTAGGCGTTTTCGGAGTTGGCGACGGCGGCGGATGAGAACAGGGCAACTGGTGCATCGGTGTCGGCGTTGTTGGGGAAGGGGCGGGCGCTAAAACCTGTAGTCGGGGTGGTGTCGTCCCATTCAAAGGTGATGGCGGCGGCATCGACATTGTCTAGTGAATAGCCGAAGCCATTGTCTGTGTTGGTGACCCACTCGGTGTTTGATGAGGTAGTGCAGTTTTCGGCATCGCAGTCGGTATCGGCGATAAGGGGAGTGGTGCTGCCGTCTTTGCCCAGCTCGTCGTCTTCGATGGCGGTAACGGCGTAGCCATAAAGAGCGTTGGTGGAGACGGTCAAGTTGTGGGCGGCGTCACGGAAAGTGTTTAAGGAGAGGCTACCAAAAGGCACTGCCAAAGGGGCGTTGGTGCCGGCGGTGGTATCGACCTCCGGATTAGCGCCGCAGGCAGAGGTGACAGTGTCGATGCCGGCGATGGTGAAGGTGATGGTGGGGTCGACGGTGACGCTGACCCGGACCGACTCGATGACGGCGACGGAACCGTTGGTTTGGTCGATCAAGGCGTTGCTGGCGTTGTACTGACGGGCTTGATAGATGTAGGAATCGGCGCTAGCTTCGGTATGGGTGCTGGCGGGTCCTGGCGAGACCAGGGAGTTGGTGCCGTTGGTGTTGCCGATGTTGACGGTGATGGTGGAGCCGATGGTGCCGTTGCCGGAGTAGTGGACCTCAAAACAGTGGTAGTTGGCGGGGCTGGTACAGCCAGTACCGCCTGAGGCGGTGGCCACACCAGTGACAAAGTCGTAGCGGCCGGCGCCGGAGCCGACGTCCGGGGCGACGACGTCAACGGTGCCGCCGCCAAAGTCAAAACCGCCGTCGTCGGGGTTGCCGTCGTTTGGAGTGGTGGCGTCGGCGGGGATGAGGACGCGGAAGTAGCCCTCTGGGACAGCCGAAACGGTGTTGAAGGTGAAGACGTGCCTAGGTTTGGAGAAAAGGTAAATAGGGTCGGTGTTGTCGGCGTCGCCTGCTGCGAGGACCGGAGTGACTGAGAAGTTGTTGGCGTCGACAATGTCGACAATTGTGTAGTTGTTGGTGCCGCCGATCTCGACGGTGTCGCCGGCGTGAAGGTTGGCGGTGGTGATTGAATAGAAAGGAGCGGCGGCAGAAGAGAGTACCTTGACGTTGGAGCCGCCAGCGCTTGTGCCCGTTGAGTCGACGCGGCCGGCGTAGGAAAGCCTGGAGGTTTGGAGGGTGTCGGCAGTGCTGGTTAAATTGGCGGAGTCGAGTTGGTGGGGGAGGAGTAGCCTACTCGAGAGAATAAGGCTTCCCAGAAGGAGAGAAAGGGTAAGTTTAGTGGTGGTTTTTTTGAGTTTGTTCATAACAGAGGCAAAACCAAGCAAATTTGGTCTGGTATTAGTAAAGATAATTTTGAGAACCATGTCAAGGATGAGACTGGCGAATTTATAGGGGAAGAGTAGAGAAAGCAGTAGGGGGAATAATAGGAGAGGTAATTGGAATGGTTAAATGGCGATATGGTTCAATGGTTAGAAGGCTTGATGGTTGGATGGTTTGGTAATGTGGTGCTTGATTGAAGGTTCCGAACCTTCTTAGGTTCGGAACCTTCAATAGGCCGGGGTTGTTTGGGTTTTTTATTGGTGGTGCGGATGACGAAGTAAATAATACCTATAGCTAAGAGTGTTGATACACCCGCCTTAATTGGTAGCAGGATGATAGTGAGAGTGCTAGAAACGGGCCGGTCGCCACTTAAGTTGAGGGCGGCGACGGCCCGGCCTAAGTGGGTGATTTGGGGCCTGTAGGTGAGGGAGGATGAGCCTGAGGCGGTCAGCGCCTTTTGGGACTGGGCCAGGAGATAACTTTCGGTCAAGGGAAGATTCCAGTAGCCGGTGGCGCCGGTAACGGTAAAGTTGCCTTCGATCAACCTGGCGTGGGGGCCGGAGTTGGCGGCGGTGGCGCTAAAGGCGATGGCGGAAAGGTTGTCAAAGACGTAGATGGGCCCGGGGAGGGTAAAAAGCGGGGTGGTGGCAGGTTTGAAGGCAGAAATGGAGGTGTTGTTGGTGGGTGGGTAGGAGTTGGTGGTGCTGACTATCATCAAGCCAGCGATGCCGGCTTCGATCTGGGGGTTGCCGGTGTTGATGGCCGGGGCGATTGAGGAGAGGACGATGGCGGCATAGAGGTCGGCCTCGGGGGCGTGATGGGGTATCTTGAGGGAAACGATGAGCTGGTCTTCTTGGCCAGGCTCGAGGGTAAAGGGTTGATCTAGGGCGATGCGGCTGTTGCCCAGGCGAAAGTAAGTGAGCCAACTCGGGTGTTGATTAAACTCGAGAGTGGGGATACTGAGAGTGTCTCTTGAGGTAAAAGGGACGATGCGGGCGACAAAAGTGCGTTGCCGGGGGCCGGAGTAGGCGATATTGAAAGCTTGAGTAATAGTTTTACCCGGCTTGATGTTGATCTGGACCAGAGGAGGGTAAATGGAGAGGCCGACGGATTGGGCCAGTGCCGGAGGCGCTGTGAGAGCAAGTAACGAGGTAACCAGGTAACAAAGTAACGAGGCTTTGATGGGTTTGGACATGGCGGGTGCCTTAGTAATTTTAGAAGGTTGGGGTGGCGATGAACTGGACGATGTTTTCGTAGGTGCCGGCGGCTTGGGAACCGGAGACGTTGGCTTTGTAGGTGACGGTGGCGGTGGAGCCGGTGGTGACGGCTGATTTGCTCATGACGATGGCGGGGGTGTGGGAGTCTTCGGCGTTACTAAAAGGGCGGTAGTAGGTGGAGTTGATGAAATCGGCCGAGGGGAAGTCGGTACCGGACATGTTGTAGCCAAAGCCATAGGTGACAGCCGAGGACCAGACGTTGGCGTCGGTGATGGCGCAGGGAGTGCCCGTGTCGCAGGCAGTGTCGGTGATGTCGGTAGCGGTGCCGGGGATTCTCAACTGGTGGTCCTCGATAACGGTGACGGCGTAGCCGCTGGCCGAACCGGAAGTGATGGTGAGGGTGTTGGTGTCGGTTGAAGGGGTACCGGCGACCAAGGAGCCGAGGTTGATGTCGAGGTCGCTGATGGTGAAAGTGAAGGGGATACCGGAGAAGATGTACTGAAAGCCTGCCTTGACGGTGTAGCCGGCTGAGTCGAATTGACCTTGGAAAGTTTGGCCAACGGAGTCGGTGAGGGTGTAGCCGGCGCTGGTTTTGCGGCCGCCGGTCATGTTGAAGTTACTCATTTCGACGCGGTAGTTGGGGGAGATGAGGGTGTCGGCGCTGGCGGGACCGGCGAAGTTAAAAGCGCAAAGCGCAAAAGTTAAAATAAAAATCCCTCTAGCTAACGCTCGGGGTATTTTTGTTACGCCTTGAGCGCCTGCGGCGGTTATTGGTATTGCTTCATTCCTCGACCTTACGGTCGGGGTATTGCGCTTTCTTGTAATAACAAGTAAAAAGTAAAAGCTTTTATGGTTCAACAGCCCGACGGCTCGATGGCTGAGGTAGTTTAATCTGGCAATTGAGCAATGGAACAATGAGACAATCAAGAATCTCATGCTAAAATCACGGGAATTATGATCGAAACAATGTGCTTTACATACGAACACTTA
>CAYMQI010000030.1:7132-8060 GCA_964392715.1 uncultured Pseudomonadales bacterium
GAGGGTTGTGGAGTGGGTGAGAATCTTCATAAGCTAAGTATCTGGTATTTTGAGTAAGTTTTCAATTTTTAATTTTACAATTTTCAATTAAGGCTTAATTTTGAAAATTTTCAGATCTGTAAAATTCAATGAAAATTGGAAATTGATAAATGGTAATTTACTGCTGGTCTAAACTTTCGTCCAATTGTTTGAGGGCTTCCAGGAGGTTTTTTAAATTTTGGTAGGTTTGAGTTAGAGGAGTGGTTAGCCTGGTGGGGAGGTTCCCATCGGCGATGGTTTGGACGAGTATTGTGGCGGTCTGGTTTAAGGTGGGAATGAGGTTTTGATCAAGCCAAACTTTGGTTGGCGGTGTGGTGGGGCGGGAAGTGGTGTTTTGAAGTTCGATCAGCTTGCGGCCAAAGACGACGGCCATGGGGGTGATTAGGACTAAGGCGGCGAGGTTGCCCCAAGTGCCCGGGGTGACGGCCTGCCCGAAGTGGCTAATCTCCAGAAAAAGTGGTGGCAGAAGGAGGAGGGAGAGGATGGCGGTTTGGACCGGTTCAAACAAGAGGGAAAGGGCAAAAAGGAGGAAGTAGAGGACAAAAAACAAGGGGGAACTGGCACCACCTGTCGAGAAGACCATGAGGAGAGTAATGGCGGTTAGGAACAGGGCGCCTTCGAGGTTGAGGAGGCCTGTCGGGTGGTAGAGGCGGTTGGTGAACTTGTGAAGGAGGACGTAAGTAAGAGCCAGGATGCCGACGAGCTGAAGGGTGTAGTGGGAAAGGTTAGGGTGGCCGGCCCAGAGGTAGGTCAGGAGAACGGTGGCGGCGAGGGTCGTGGAGTGGGTGAGAATCTTCATAAGGTAAGTATCTGGTATTTTGAGTAAGTTTTCAATTTTTAATTTTACAATTTTCAATCAAGGCTTAATTTTGAAAATTTTCAGACCTGT
>CAYMQI010000030.1:8070-12075 GCA_964392715.1 uncultured Pseudomonadales bacterium
AGGAGAACGGTGGCGGCGAGGATGAGGGAATGGATGAGGATTTTCATTTTAGGTTAAAGGGGATAGGTGGTGAGTTAGTAATGGCTACATGGTTTGATGGCCAGATGGTTTTGATTTGTGGTACACCATTGAACCATGTAACCATTAAACCATGATCTTGGGTGTCAACCCAAGAGGCTCGTGCCGGTCATTTCCTCTGGTATGGGCAGCCCAAGGAGAGTGAGGATGGTGGGGGAAACGTCGCAGAGAAGGCCGGCGATGGGGACGCCAGAGCCGATTTTTTGGAGGTCGGCTTCCTGGAAGTGGTTGATGCCGCCGACGATGAAGGGTACGGGAGAGATGGTGTGTTCTTTGAGAGGGTCGCCGGTTTTGGGGTCCCTTTTCATTTCGGCGTTGCCGTGGTCGGCGGTGACAAACAGGCGGCCCTCCCCGGCGGCGACGGCGCGCCAGATCTGGTCGAAACAAGTATCAACAGTGGTGATGGCTTTTCTGGTGGCCTCGTAGTTGCCGGTGTGGCCGATCATGTCGCAGTTGGCGAAATTGAAGACGATAAACTGGTAGCCGGCTTGGATGCTGTGGATGACGGCGTCGGTGACGGCCTGGGCAGACATTTCCGGGTGGGACTGGAACTGTTCGGGTTTGAGGGAGGGGACGAGGAAGAACTCTTCGCCGGGGCGTTTGGTCTCGCGGCCGCCGTTAAAAAAGTAAGTAACGTGGGCGTATTTTTCGGTCTCGGCGATGTGGATTTGGGAGATGCCCGCTTCGGAGAGGATGTCGGAGAGGGTGTGGGGAAGTTCGGGCAGGGGAAAGGCGACGGCAACCGGCAGGCCTCTTTCGTATTGGGTCATGGTGACGACTTGGATCTTTGGGTGATTTTGGCGGGGGAAGTTGGCGAAATCTGGCAGGGCGAGGGCTTTGGTGATCTGGCGGGCGCGGTCCTCGCGGTAGTTGGTAAAGATCAGGGCGTCGCCTGTCTCTAGGGGTACGGGCTGGCCAATGGTGGTGGGGGGGATGTTTTCGTCATCTAGGTTCTGGCCGTAGTAGATTTCGAGAGCGGCTTCGACTGAGGGGAAAGTTTGTTCGGATTGGCCCAAAAGGACTTGGTAGGCCCGTTGGGTTCTTTCCCAGTTGTCATTGCGGTCCATGGTGAAGGCGCGCCCAGCGATGGTGGCGATGCGGCCGAGTTTGGCCCCTGACAGGGCGGCGTTGATTTCCCTGAGATAGAGGGGGGAGTCGCGGGGGCCGGAGTCGCGGCCGTCGAGAATGAGGTCGAGGTAGAGGTTGGTGATTCCTTGCTCTGCCGCGAGTTTAATGAGCTCAAGAATGTGATATAAGTGGCCGTGAACTCCAGGGGTGGAAATGATGCCCAGAATGTGGAGGTTGCGGCCGGATTGTTTGACCTGATTTATAGCCAAGAGGAAAGCGGGGTTTTGGTGGAAAGTGCCATCCTCAACTGCTTTGTTGATCAGGGCCAGGCTTTGGGGGACGACGCGGCCGGTGCCTATGGCGATATGGCCGACTTCGGAGTTGCCCACTTCGCCAAAAGCCAGGCCGACTTCTTCTTCGGCGGCTTTGACCAGAAAGTGGGGGAAGTGCGACCAGAGGTAATCAAGAGTGGGGGTCCTGGTCGCGGCGATGGCGTTGCCTTCGATAGTGGGGGAGTAGCCGAAGCCGTCGATGACGGCCAGGACGGTGAGGGGAATGGGCATGGGTAGAATTGGTATTTGGTAGATAGTATGTATACGAGTTTCGCAGTTAGTGATGAAGTTTTTCTCACCCCAGGGTCCTGCCACGGTCTTTCCCCCAAGAACACCCACAAGGGGGCCCCTTCTTGGGGGTCCCCCTGACCGTGTCACCCTGGGGGAGTACTGCGGGTGTGGACCTGGGGATTTTGAAAGTGCGAAACTTGTGTATGTAGTATATAGCAAAGAATGGCTTGATTTGGGAGGATTGATGGTGACATGGTTAAATGGTTATATGGTTCATCGACTAAGCAAAGCCATTAAGCCATTGGGCCATCTAACCACTGTTGCTTGTTTAGTCTTAGTTTGGGGTGGTTTACTAAGCCTGGTGATGGGTGTGCCTGATGGTGCTGATGCCCTCTCTGGGGTGGGGGCGCAGGTGGATAGGGTGTCTACGGGCACAAGTTACAAAATCACTGGCCGGCACGCGCCGGACTCACAAGTTGTGGTGGCGGATAGCATTAGCAGCATCGTTGCAGCAGTGCTAATTGATGGTCGTGGAGACTTTGCATTTGACTTTGTGGCGGCGGGGAGTGACTTGGTTATTTTTGGAATTGACGAGGCTGGAGTGACTGCGAGCGTGGCTTTGCCGGTTGGAGGTGTCGAAAACTTACTGTTGCCGCCTACATTAGTGCAAGACCCGGCCATTGATCTGGGGAATGATGGGGTGGCGATAGGGGGGTACAGTTATCCGGGAGCCAACGTCACGGTAACTTTGACAAAGTCGGGTGGTGGGGCGCAGAGTGAAGTAGTCGTAGCCGAGAGCGATGGAGGTTGGAGGTTATCTTTGGACAAGTTACAGCCTGGCAATTACGAAACGGTGGCGCGTTCTAAGGTCGGGCCGCAGGAAAGTGAGCCAAGTCAAGTGTTGAGTTTTGAGATTTTGCCGCCGGCTGCGGCGGTCTTTGCCAACGTGGGAGATGCTGTAGGGGATGTCGTCAGAAGCGTGATCCCTGGGAATCTGTCAGATGCGGCAGCGGCGGTGGCGCCGCAGGCGGAATCTCTGACCCAGGCGGTGGCGCCGGTGGTGGGGGCGGGACTATTGACCCAGCTGGCCTTGGCGGGGCGGGAGGTATTTTATTGGTTACTCCAGGGTTTGTTTTCACTGTTGCAGCTTTTCGGGCTTCGCAAGAAACACCATCCTTGGGGAGTGGTCTATGATGCGCTCACCAAACAACCTTTAGGCTGGGCGATCGTGCGGCTTTACAATGTTGGGCAACAAATCAAGCTGGTGGCCACGGACGTGACTGGCAAGGGTGGGGTGTTTAGCTTCTTTCCTCAGGCGGGGGCTTATATAATGAAAGTAAGCAAGGTTGGATACAACTTTCCGTCACGGTTGATTCTGGCGGGGAGGGACGGCGAGTACGACCAGATTTATCATGGAGAGCAAGTCAAGTTCACCGGAGAGGAGAGCGTGGTTTCGGTATCGGTGCCGGTTGACCCGAAGAAAGTGGTGCTTGATTGGAAGTTTAGGGTGATTCGGTTGGTGCGTGCAAGGGTGGGATTGATCACTACGATTTCTCTGGTAGTTGGGTTTGTGATGGCGCTAGTCGCGGTGGTGGGGGGGCAGGGTAAGTTTAACGGAATACTGCTGTTGTTTTATGGCGGGATGATCGGGTTTAGTGGCTATATGAGTTATCTGAACAAGAGGGCGTGGGGAGTGGTGGTTAACCAGGCAGGAGAGCGGGTGGCTGGGGTGGAGTTGAATTTGATAGATAACGTGTTTGCGCGGCTGGTGCAGAGGAGGCTAAGTAGCAGCGACGGGCGCTACCAGTTTGTGGTGCCTGCCGGTAGGTACAAGATAAAGGTGGCGTCGGTTGGGTGGGAGCTTGTTCCTGAGGCGCGGGGGGCGTATGCCGGTGGTGAGATCGTGGTGAGCGGAGAAGCGCCGAAATTAGTGGCTTTGAGAGTGGTAGTGGAGGGGTCTAGATCGTAGATGGTAGATGACTAGGGACTAGCGTCTAGCCACTAGCGTCTAGTCGGCCAGATGTTTGGGGTGTGTAAGCCTGGCGTGAGTAATTTCTAAGTACTCTAATTGACCACGTTTAACATGGGTCAGGTCTAGTTAACCTGAAGAAGGCCAGTGATTAATTTGGGATTGGGACTTGATTACGAGTTACGCAGTTAGTGATGAAGTTTTTGTCGCCCCAGGGTCCTGCCACGGTCTTTCCCCCAAGAACACCCACAAAGGGGCCCCTTCTGGGGGTCCCCCTGACCGTGTCACCCTGGGGGAGTACTGCGGGCGATCTGGAGATTTTGAAAG
>CAYMQI010000031.1:0-11574 GCA_964392715.1 uncultured Pseudomonadales bacterium
AATCTAGGTTGTCATGCCGGACTCGATCCGGCATCTTTTTTAGATGAAAACAAAAACAGTTGTGAGGTTTGGTCAGGTGGTGTTTTAAGTTGGGTGGGCTATCATTGACGGGATAGAAGTGTTAATATATTTTTCCCGCAGTGCGGGATAGAAAGTAGAGACGGCCCGCTTACGCTTTAAAGCTACAGCCAGGCAAAGGAGGAAAAATGACGTTTACTCTTCCCAAACTTCCGTATGAATACAAAGATTTGGAGCCGGCGATTGATAGCCGGACGATGGAGATCCATTACACCAAGCACCATCAGGGTTATGTGGATAAGTTGAATGCGGCTTTGGAGAATGAGAAGGAGTTGGCCTCTGAACCAATTGAGGAATTGATGCGCAAGATTGACGAGATCCCGATGGAGATGGCAACGGCGGTACGCAATAACGGCGGGGGGCACTATAATCACAGCTTGTTTTGGACGGTGATGACCAAAGGCGGCAAAAAGATGTCGGGCGGGTTTGAGAAGAAACTGGCGGAGGTGTTTGGGTCGGCGGATTCACTTAAAGAGAAGTTTGCCGCCGAGGCAATGGGAAGATTTGGGAGCGGTTGGGCGTGGCTGGTGGTCGAGGGCCCTTCGGCGGGCTCAGGGCAAGAGAGCAGGCTACAGGTGTGTTCGACGGCTAACCAAGACAATCCGCTGATGAAGGGAAATGTGCCGATTTTGGGGTTGGATGTGTGGGAGCATGCTTACTACCTTAATTACCAGAATCGACGGGCAGATTATGTGGCCGCTTGGTGGAACATCGTCAACTGGGAAGAGGTGGAGCGGCGCTTCACTGGAGCGTGGCAAACGCAAAAGTAACAGCGAAAAACGTAAAACCACAACTTAAAACTCAAAGCTTTATGTGTTAGAGTTTTGTGTTGTGGTTTGTTTATTGTCGGAGGAGAAATGAGACATGTGATTCTTGATGTTGAAACAATTAAATCATTTGATGAGGTGGGCGGGTATTTCCCGGGGAAGTTGGGGGTATCGTTTGTGGGAGTGATTGAGAGAGAAGGTTTACCGGCTCGCTGGGGGGAGAAGGTGAAGGAAGAGCGGTACAAGATTTTTGAGAAAGACATGGACGGGTTGTGGAAGATCCTGGAGCGGGCCGATGTAGTGGTCGGGTTTAATTTAGAGGGGTTTGATATGCCGGCGTTGAAGCCCTATTATGGCGGAGATATCCGGCAATTCCCGACTCTGGATTTGATGTTGAAGTTTAAGGAGAAGGTGGGCCACCGGATCAGCTTGGATGCCTTGGCGGGGGAGACGTTGGGGAGGCGCAAAAGTGGTAATGGGATGGACGCGATCCGGTATTATGCCCAAGGGAAGCTGGATGAGCTGGCAAAGTATTGTATGAAAGATGTCGAGATTACGCGTGATATTTATGATTACGGGCGGATTAATGGGAAATTGAAGTTTAAGAACAAGTGGAATGAGGCCGCCGAGGCGGAGGTGAATTTTGGGTTTGTGCCGCCTGAGGCCGGAGTGGTGCAGATGAGCCTCGTATAGCATTTGGTATATCGTATATAGTATGTAGGGGTTTGGTATTGGGGCGGGTCGAGTTATAATCAGCCTTCAAGTTAATGAGGAGTTTGGTGATGCTTTCAATCCGAGATCTAAGAGTAAACGTGGAGGATAAGGAAATTCTCAAGGGAATTTCTTTGACGGTGAAGCCGGGGGAAATCCACGCGGTGATGGGGCCGAATGGGTCGGGTAAGAGCACGTTGGCTTATTCGCTAGCTGGACATCCTAGTTATGTAGTGGTTGGCGGATCAGTTTCGATGGAGAGTCCGTCCTACAAACTTTCTCGAAGTGCTCGTTCTGCTATTAAGCCGACTTCACAGTCGAGAAAGTTGAAGGACTCCGTTCGCGATATCCTATCGCTTTCTCCGGATGAGCGGGCGCGGGCAGGATTATTCTTGGCCTTTCAGTACCCGGTGGAGATACCGGGAGTGAGAGTGCAGAATTTTTTGAAGCAAGCCTATGAGGGGCGGTTTGGTAAGGCCGTGAAAGACGAGTTTGGGTCGGTACTGGCGTTTCGGGAGCATTTGGAGAAGTTGGCAGATGAGTTGGAGGTGAAGAAAGAATTACTGAAGAGAAATTTGAATGAAGGGTTTAGCGGTGGAGAAAAGAAAAGGTTGGAGATACTGCAGATGGCGGTACTGGAACCTAAATACGCGGTGTTGGACGAAACGGATTCGGGTTTAGACATAGATGCGATCAAGGCGGTGGCCAGTGGAGTAAATAAGATTGTGAAGAAGTTTAATACGGGCGTGATGGTGATTACCCACTACCAGCGGATTTTGAGATACTTAAAGCCGGACCGCGTGCATGTGGTGGTGGGAGGGAAGGTGGTGGAGAGCGGAGGGATTGAAGTGGTGAGACGGTTAGAAAGGGAGGGTTATAAACATGGATAATGCACAAGAGATCATTTTACCAGAGGGGGTTGGGGGTGTGGCAACATCTAGGTCGTGGCAGGATGAGGCGGCCCTATTGCACATATCATCGAATGAGTTTTGGGAGGGTAAAAGAATATTATCATTGGGTTCGGGTAAAAAGTCAGATGATCCGGACAAGGTGTTCGAGGGTGGAATTGTGACTGCCTATGATCCGTTGTTTTTTACTGGTTTGGAAGCGACGTACTCTTCATTTCCGAATATTGTTAAGAAAAACTTGGCGATAAAACCTTCGGAAAACACAGCTCATAGATTGGTGAAGGGGGTTGGACAGCAGTTGCCTTTTGCTGATGGTTCATTTGATTTGGTGACGTCATGTTTTGCAGTGCCAATGGATGTTCCCGAAGAAGAAAAAATAACGGCTTTGGGGGAAGCTGTGAGGGTATGTAAGCCTGGGGGAGAAGTAAGATTGTATCCGGTAAACGTTGAAACCAATAAAGGCGTGGCCGCTTTTTTGGAGATGGGCGAGGGGTTTAGCGTCAGATTTGAGGGTGCCTTGGATCAGAGGTTGGTGATAATAACCAAGGATAAAAAGTAAGTTTTATGGCTAGGTTTGCAAAGAAGAAAACCACTAAGTTTAAAAAGAAAGCTGATGTTTATGAACATGGGTTTTCTTTTTCGACTAAGAATTATGCCCATATCAGTAAACCTGGTTTGACGAAGCATACGGTTGAAGAGATAAGCGAGATGAAGAGTGAGCCGGTGTGGATGCTTGAGGAGCGGTTATCAGCCTACGCACGTTTTGGGGAGAAGAAGATGCCGGCTTGGGGGGCGGACCTATCGGGGATTGATTTTGAGAACCTCCGGTATTACTTGAAACCGTCGGAGCGGGCGGGAAAGAGTTGGGACGAGGTGCCGCCGGAGGTGAAGGAGACGTTTGAGAGGTTGAAGATCCCGGAGGCGGAGCGGGGGATCCTGGCGGGAGTGAAAGCGCAGTATGACAGCGAGGTGGTTTACGGGTCGATCCAAAAAACCTTGGAGAAGCAGGGAGTGATATTTTTGTCGATGGATGAGGGTCTTTCAAAACACCCGGATTTGGTGCGGGAGTATTTTGGCCGGGTAATTCCGGCCGGGGATAATAAATTTTCGGCGCTGAACACGGCAGTGTGGAGCGGGGGGAGTTTTGTGTATGTGCCGCCGGGAGTGGAGGTGACGATGCCACTGCAAACATATTTTCGGATTAATGCCAATTTGATGGGGCAGTTTGAGCGGACGCTGATAATTGTCGGTGAGGGAGCGAAGGTCCATTATGTAGAGGGGTGCACGGCGCCGGCTTTTTCCGAGAATAGTTTGCACGCGGCAGTGGTCGAGATATTTGTGAAAAAGGGGGCGCGGTGCCAGTACACGACGGTACAGAATTGGTACAAAAATATTTACAACTTGGTGACTAAGAGGGCGTGGGTGGAGGAAGAGGGGGAGATGGTGTGGACGGATTTTAATATGGGCTCGAAGGTGACAATGAAGTATCCGGGGTTTATTTTGGCGGGAAAGGGCGCCCGGGGAGAGACGTTGTCGATGGCGTTGGCGGGGGCAGGACAACATCAGGATACGGGTAGCAAGGCGATTCATTTGGCGCCTTACACCAGTTCGACGATAGTAAGCAAGTCGATTACTAAGGATGGGGGACGGACGAGTTACCGCGGGTTGGTGCAGGTGGATCCGAGGGCGCATCACTGCAAGAACGTGGTGGTGTGCGACGCGCTGCTGTTGGACCCGCAGTCGAGGTCGGATACGTACCCGACGGATTGGATAATGAACTCGAACGTGGAAGTGCAGCACGAGGCGTCTGTGAGCAAGATTGGAGAGGACCAGTTGTTTTATTTGATGAGCCGAGGGCTTGGTGAAGAAGAGGCGCGCAAAGTAATTGTGAACGGGTTTGTGGATGATTTGATCCGAAAGCTGCCTTTGGAGTATGCGGTCGAAATGAATCGGTTAATAGACCATGAAATGGAGGGCTCGATCGGGTGAAACAAGATCGAGAAATCAAAAATCAAGAATCAACAATCAAAAACACAATTTAAAATTGGGAAAGATCAACACCGGATAATTGAGCTTAAAGAACCTGGTGTTTATAGAGTTGAGTTGGTGGGGCCGGGGGCGGAGGCGGAGGTGGTAGGCAAGTTTGTGGGGCGGGGGAGTGAAGAGATTGGGGTGAAGATTGAAGTTGTCCACAAGTCAGGGCACACGAGGGCCAGGACGGTGCTTCGCGGCGCGGGGTATGACAAGAGCAAGATAAAGTTTGCGGGGCGGATAATTATTGATAAGAATTGCCCGGATACAAATAGTTTTTTGGAGGAGAGGATATTGTTGGTGTCGGACGGGGCACGGGCGGAGACGGTGCCGGATTTGGAAATAAAATCTGACGATGTGCACTGCTCGCACGCGGCAAGTGTGAGCCGGATACCGGAGAATCAGACCTTTTATTTGATGAGTCGCGGGCTGTCTAAGAAGAAGGCGGAAAAGTTGGTGATAGAGGGATTTTTGACTGGTTGATGATGACATGGCCTGGGGTATGGGGTAGAATTGCACGCGGTAATTAGTAAATGGTAACTAGTAACTAGTAAGCCGTAATTTGTAATGAATGTAGATAAAATAAAAAAAGATTTTCCGATATTGGCGCGCAAAGTGCACGGCAAGAGACTCACGTATTTGGACAACGCGGCGACCTCGCAAAAGCCAAAGCAAGTGATTGCGGCGATGGTGGATTATTATGAAAACCACAATGCCAATGTGCACCGGGGGATCCATATGCTGGGGGATGAGAGTACACGGATGTATAAGGCAGCGCGGGAGAGGGTGGCGAAGTTTTTTGGCGCAGAAGGCGATGAACTGATCTTTGTGCGCAATACGACCGAGGCGATAAATTTGGTGGCTTATTCATGGGCGAGAAACAATTTGGGGATGACGGATTTGATTGTAACTTCGGAGCTGGAGCACCATTCGGATTTGGTGACGTGGCAGGAGGTAGCAAGGGCAACGGGGGCGGGGTTGGTGTTTGTGAGTGTGACGGAGGACGGGCGGATTGATATGAAGGATTTGGAAGCGGTGCTGGAAGGGTTGGGGGAGCAAGTGGGGTTGATAGCTTTATGTGGGGTGAGCAATGCCACGGGGGCGGAGCTTGATATTGAGAAAGTAGTGGAGTGGAAGAATAAGTGGGCCAGAAGAGCTCGCGTGTTGATAGACGGGGCGCAGTTGGCGCCGCATAAAAAAATAAACTTTGGCGCGTGGGGAGTAGATTTTTTGTGCTACTCGGGGCACAAGATGTATGGGCCGATGGGGATTGGGGGGCTATTGGTAAGGCGGGAAATTGTGGAGGGGCTGCAGCCGTTTATGGTGGGCGGGGGGATGATTAGCGAGGTTTCGCTTAAGAAAACTGAGTATGCTGATGTGCCGGATAGGTTTGATGCAGGTACGCCCAATGTGGCCGGGGCGGTAGGATTGTCTGCCGCGTGTGATTATTTGGAGAAGTTGGGAATGAACGAGGTGGAGAAGCACGGGAGAGAGTTGGTCAGTTATGCTTGGGACAAATTGAGTAACCTTGAAAAGGTTAAGCTGGTTGGACCAGATCCAAAGTCCGATGCACCAGCCTACGTTAAAGCTACGGCTGGCAAGCGAATTTCGAAACAAATTTCTGCCTACGCCCAGACATCACTGGCGCTAGGACGGGCAAGCAAGGCTTCGGCGGACAGGCAAAATTCAAAATCACAAATCGCAAAAGCAAATAGGCTAGGCTCGGTGGCGTTTATTTATAAAGGAGTGCACGCCCACGATGTGGCACAAGTGCTAGACGCTGAAGGGATTGCGGTTCGGTCGGGGCATCATTGCACCATGCCACTTCATAGTAAGTTTAATTGGGTAGCAACGACGCGAGCGTCGTTTGGAATTTATAACGACCGAGACGATGTAGACGCGCTGGTGGCGGGACTGGCAAAAGTTGAAAAGACGTTCGGGAGGTAATTCCGGAGGAGACGAGCGTAGCAGTGAATCACTGAATAAGCTGAATCACAGACAAATATGGTTGACGACCTTTATCAAGAAGAAATTCTGGACCACTATAAAAACCCGAGGAACTTCGGTCCTCCTCCGCGGAAGTTTCGGAAGGGTGAACAGAGCGTGGCGGTAAGAGAATCAAACGCGAGTTGTGGTGATATGGTTGAGTTGTGGCTGGTGGTGGACGGGGAGGGTAAAGTTGTTGACATCGGGTTTAGGGGAGTGGGGTGTGCGATAAGTATGGCGGCAGCGAGCATGTTGACGGAGAAAATTAAAAATGAAAAATTAAAAATGAAAAGTATTGAAGAGTGGGGAGAGGCGGAAATGGAGGAGTTGTTGGGGACACGGGTGGGGGCGGCGAGGATAAAATGCGTGATGTTGCCGCTTAAAGCGGTGAAGAAGGCGATTGAAGAAATAAGAAATAATGAGTCTTTCGGCAAGGCTCAAGATAAATAGGAAGTAATGGGTAATGATCAGGTAAGTGAAGCTGTGGAGGCATTGAAGAAGGGTGGGGTGGTGGTGTTTCCGACGGACACGGTGTGGGGGGTGGGGGCGTTGATTTCGAGTAAGGAAGGTTTGAGAAAGCTGTATAAAGTGAAGAGGCGGGAAGGGGGAAAGCCGACGGCGGTGTTGGTATCGGGAGTGGAGATGGCCAGGAAGTATGGAGGGTTGAATGAAAAGGCGGAGGAATTGGCGGAGAAGTATTGGCCAGGAGGGTTAACGGTGGTGGTGGAGGCAAGCAAATTGGTACCGAGGAAGGTGTTGGGGGCCGATGGTTGGGTGGGGTTGCGGACGCCCAATCATGGGGTGGCACTTGCGTTGATAAAGATGGCGGGGGAGGGGATAGTGACGGCGTCGGCTAATTTTGCCGGTGGAAATCCGCCTAAAAACAGAAGGGAAATTGAGCCGGAGTTTGAAAAAATGGTTAACCTGGTGATGAGTGGCGAAGCTGGCGGTAGCGACCCGTCTACGGTGGTGCGGGTGGTGGCCGAGGAGATAGAAGGATTGAGACGGGGTAAGTTCTAGACTGGCTTGAGAAGTTGTTGAAGTTTTTATTCTTGAATCGGGTAAATTCCCATGATAGAGTGGGGGCATGCAAAACGTAAAGCTGTTGGTGGGGATAGTAGTCGGGACGGTGGTGTTGGTGCTTGGAGTGGCTTTGGTGTTTTCTGGCGAGAGTAAGCCGCAAAGCTATGACGGTGCGATGGTGATGGGGGGGAGAGCTCATGTGAAGATCGGGGGTGGCGGTGGTGATGGGGGTGGAGAGGCCAGTGAATCGGCGCAGACCGCAACACCCAGAGTGAGCCTGGTGGAGTTTAGTGATTTTCAATGTCCGGCGTGCCGGGCGTCCCAGCCGATGGTGGAGCAGGTGCTGGCTGATTTTGGCAGCGAGGTGGAGTTGGTGTTTCGGCATTATCCGTTGACGGGGATCCACAAAAATGCGATGGCGGCGGCAGTGGCGGCGGAAGCGGCTGATCAGATGGGGGCGTTTTGGGAATATCATGACACCCTGTTTGAGAAGCAAGACGAGTGGGCAGAGCTAGATGATCCAGAAGAGAAGTTTGTGGAGTATGCGAAGGATTTGGGGTTGGATGAGGTGAGGTTTGGTGAGTGGTTGGATAGTGGTGAAATGGCGGGATTAGTACAAAAGGACGTGACTGATGGGAATAGTTTAGGAGTAAATGCGACGCCGACATTTTTTGTCAACGGAGTCAAAGTGGGTGACGGGGACGTTTATCGTGCCGTGGCCCGCGCCTTGAATGAATAAAACTTATCCCTGCCCTTTGTTGATATTTAGCGAGACCTAGATGAACTATTGCTAGGTATGGTGATTGAGGGGAGGTGAGGTATATGGAAGATAGGCAACAATGGCTGTCGATTGCAGCAGTGGTGTTGGTGATTGGGGGCTTGGGGTATTTCCTGTACCAGAGGAGTAAACAAGCCGAACCGACCAACAACAACCTAGGTGAGGGAGTGGAGATAGAGCAGAAGGCCAACCAGTTGTTGGAGACGATGAATATTGACGTGCCGGAAGGGGTTGATCGGGCCAACCTAGAGGACGTTAGCGGCGGTGATGGCACCGGGGTGGCAACCCGCGATATGGTGAACGGCAAGTTTGTTCACTCGGTGATTGCGGCGCTACCCGACCCAGAAGCGGGAATGTTTTATGAGGGTTGGTTGGTGAACACGGTAACTGACGATGTGGTCTCGACCGGTACGTTTAGGATCGCCAAAGGCGGTTTTATTCTCGACTTTACTTCGAGCACTGACTTGACCGACCACAATCAAGTAGTGGTGACCTTGGAAAAGGTTGATGATGGCAAACCCGAGACTCACGTGTTGGAAGGAACGTTTAAGTAGAGTGGGTTTTTTGTAGGGCTCCAAGCGTGCTTGGAGCCCTTTTGTTTTGATGAAGTTGTGTGATGACCAGATGGTGTTGCAATTTGTTCTCGAGGTTGGTATAGTTCTAGGTATCTTGAGGTGCTACTCAAGAGTAGAAGTAGCACTGCCCGAAGAAGGGGGTGATTTATCAATGGCATTTTCTTACACGAACTCGAAGGGTCAGACTTATTACCTTCACGCTAAAGACGTCACCCTCAAAAACGGCCGCAAGCAAACGATTTATTTCTTTGCTCGCGATATCCGCGCTGGTGCACTAGATGCACTGCCTGCCGGTCGCAAGGTTATTGAAACCGAGAGAACCGGTATGCCAGTCTTGAAGAAAGGTTAATTCAAACTGACTTTTTAAATTCCAACCAGTTCCACACGAGTGTGGAATTGGTTGGTGTGTTTTTTCGATAATCGTATAGTTTAGAATGGGAGCGAATTAACTCGAATGTTTTTGAATACCTGTGTGATAGGATGAAAAAATGACTGAAGAGGAAGTACGCGAAGCTCTGAAGAAAGTGGTGGACCCAGAGTTGTTTGTCAACATTGTGGATTTGGGGTTGGTCTATGATATTCAAGTAGCAGAAGTAGGAAAAATAGAAAAAGACAATGATTGGAAGGTGAGGATCTTGATGAGCTTGACCTCTCCAGGTTGCCCGCTTGCCGGGATGATTGATTTTTTGGTGCGGGAGGCGGTAGTGCAACTTGGTGGGATAAAACCTCATGAAGTAAGACTGGAGATAACGTTTGATCCGCCGTGGACAGCCGAGATGATGAGCCAAGAGGTGAGGGCGGAGTTGGGGTTTGATTAGAACTAGTCCCTGGTTCTGGGCGGGTGGGGGTGGCACTTGGGGCTTGTGTCAGTGAGGCCAAAGGGGTAGATTGTTAGGGCGAAATTAGTTGTTAGTCAGCAGGAGGATGTATGAAGACAAAGTATTTATTGTTGGTGTTACCGTTGGTGCTTTCGGGGTGTAGTTTGCTGCCTAGTAAGACAGCGCTTGAGAAGAGCGAAGAATCGAGCGAGACGACGGCGACTGAGTCGTTGGAATCTGGGGCTGTGCCAGGCGAAAATACGGCGGCGAGCGCGGCGGCTGAGGCCGGAGTGACGACGGAACTGACGGCGGAGAATTTTACTTTTGGCGTTACCGAGATCAGGGCCAAAAAAGGCCAAAAAGTGACGGTGGCGATCACCAATAAAGAGGGCGTACATGACTTTAACTTGGATGAGTTTAAGATCAAGACAGGAATGATTGCTGCCGGAGCGACTAAGAGAGTGGAGTTTGTGGCGGACAAAGTGGGTACGTTTGAGTATTACTGTAGTGTAGGCAACCATAGACAGATGGGGATGAAGGGAAAGTTAATTGTTGAGTAACTTTGGTGCAGAAGAGTAAAAAACTAATGCCGAGCGTGTTGACGGATAACTCAGAGGAGTTGTCCGTCTCTCTGGGGGCGCTTAATGAAAAATACGAGCGGGCGATGTTGACGATTGTGGATGGGATTTTTGCCGATAATTTGAGCGTGGCTATCGAGGATCTGGCGAGCATGGGAGTTGGGCCTGATTTGGAGATCCATTTGGCGGTTGAGTATCCGGTGGAGTATCTGGGAGGTGTGGCCAGTGTGGGGGCCAGCAAGGTATGGGCGCAAGTGGAGCGGATGGGGAGAGTTTCCGAGTTTGTGGAGGTGGCCGGTGAGTTGTCGTTATCGCCTAGAGTTGCTTTGGATGTGTTTACGCCGGTGGCGGCGATTGAGAAGAGAGTGTGGCAGAAGATAGACGGGGTGATGGTGTTTGGCAACCGGGCGGGCCTGCCGGTAGCGGGATTTGATCCGCGAGTGTTGGTAAAGGTTGGAGAATTGCGGGAGCGGGGGTTTGAAGGTGAGATTGGGGCGGGGGTGGTGATGGAGGAGGCGCAAGTGGAGGCGTGTTGGAGGGCGGGAGCCGAGGTGGTGTTGGTGGGCCAGAGATTATGGAATAATACTAAAAAATGAAAGGCAAAGATGAATAACGATAAGCGGCTTATTAAAAACGTAGCTTTTTTTGGAGATGCCAATTTGCCGGAGAGTGATCCGGCTTATAAAGAGGCGTTTGAGACGGCCAAGTTACTGGCGGGTGAAGGGTACACGATCGTGAATGGCGGGGGTCCGGGAGTGATGAATGCCTCGACTCAAGGAGCGGGAGCGGTGGGGGGGGCGACGCTGTCGGTGACGTTTACTCCCAAAGACGCGACGGGCTTTGAGGGGCGGTATGTGGGGAATGTCACTGATAAGACGATAAAGACCAAAAATTATATTGAGCGGATGTTTAAGTTGATGGAACAGGCGGATGCTTATCTGATTTTTAAGGGAGGGACGGGGACGATTTCGGAGTTGGGGACGGCGTGGGTGCTGGCCAAGTTATATTTTGGCCACCATAAGCCGTTTATTTTGGTGGGCGGGTTTTGGCGGCCGATCATCAAGGCGCTTGAGGAGAATTTGAATATTGATAAGGCGGAGATGGCGGTGTTTAGAATTGCCGATAGACAGGAGGAGATTTTGCCGATGATCCGGGAGTTTGAAGAGCAGATGCAGAAGCTGGACCACACGCATTGCGAGGTGTGTAGTGAGAAGGCGTTTATGACGTGAGTGCTTGCAATCACGAATGCAAAAATCAAATCTCCCGACTACGCTAAGGCTACGACGGGCAAGCAAAAATCAAAATGAAGGTGTCCGCTGTG
>CAYMQI010000032.1:0-8285 GCA_964392715.1 uncultured Pseudomonadales bacterium
CCCCTGACCGTGTCACCCTGGGGGAGTACTGCGGGCGATCTGGAGATTTTGAAAGTGCGAAACTTGTGTTGATTAGAAATTGGAGTAATGAGGTTTATTAGGAATTAATCTTCTGTAGTTAAGGTGGGGTGTGCCTCGAGTGGGGGTAATTGTGTCGGAATGGTGCGACTGGATAGGTGCTTTTTCGGTGATTTTTGGTGTTTATTGAGTTGACCGTGAAATGGTCTATTTGTCATGTCGGAATAGATCGACATTTATGGTTAAAACAGTAGTTATTTTGATATATCATTATATTTTCTAAATACTGCACAGGGTTGGAGTGGGGGAGAAAGATAGTTAGCAGATTCGATACTTGATTGCTATATGGTTTTCCCGAGTATGTGAAATTTAGTTGGATGATGGGCTGTAAAAGTGTAGAAATTGATTTGTAGCAAACCCACTCAGATAATTGCTAGCAGGAATTGATGTAGTGTGATAAAAATGCATGTGGCTGATGGCCGACAAAAGCGAGAATAAGGTGGTTTTTTGGGGTGACTGATCGGTTTTTGCACAGTTTGATGGTTACCCTACGATGTTATTTTGGCTTGATTTATAGTGCTATTTTTGTTTGCATCCAGCCTTGCTTTTTTCTCACGCCTGGAGAGTGGTGGCAAGTTGGTTATTCTCAGAAAGATGTACTGAGAATGGATGATATAGTTTTGGGGGGTTTTGGATGGCAGGGCTGCAAGTGGTTGCAGAATTGACCACACTGGTTAAAGATGTAGTAAAATTAGTGAGTATTATTAGTTAAGGGAGAGTTATGCCAGAGTACCATCCGAGTAATATTGAGACAAAGTGGCAAAAAATCTGGGAAAAAACAGGTTTATTCCAGGGTACGGTCGGTAAAACGGTCGAAAATAAGCTTTATTTGTTGTTTGCTTTTGCTTATCCCTCCGGATCGGGTCTGCATGTAGGGCATGTGGAGAGCAAGACCGCTCTAGATATCTTAGCCCGCTACAACCGCATGAGAGGCCGCCAGGTGTTCTTTCCGGTTGGTTGGGATGCCTTTGGACTACCGGCTGAAAATTATGCCGTTCGCACGGGGGTACATCCCGCCGAGACGACCAGGAAGGCGATTGATACTTTCAGGCGTCAAATTAAGCGATTGGGGATTTCCTACGACTGGAAGAGCGAAGTGGCCACCAGCCACCCGGAGTACTATAAGTGGACGCAGTGGATTTTCCTGAAACTATTTGAAAAAGGTATGGCTTACAAGAAACCGGGAATGGTGAACTGGTGTCCGTCGTGTCAGACAGTCCTTGCCAACGAGCAAGTGGTGGATGGGGTGTGTGAGCGGTGCGGGACGGAAGTGGTGCAAAAGAGTTTGGAACAGTGGTATTTCAAAATTACCGACTATAAAGATGAGTTAATTACCGACTTGGAACAGGTCGATTGGCCCAAAGCCACCGAAGAACAGCAGTTGAATTGGATAGGGAAGTCCGAGGGTGCCAACGTGCAGTTTGTTTTAGTAGCTGACGGCAAATCGATTGGAAATTTAGAAGTCTACACAACGGCTCATGATACCATTTTTGGTTGTACTTTTATGGTGATTGCACCGGAACATGGCCTGGTAGAGAAGATTCTATCCGGAGTAGTAAAAGTACCCGAAAAAACAAAAAAGGAGGTCAAAAGATACGTAGAATACGTAGCTGGCAAGACCGAACTGGAAAGGCAAACGCAGAAGAAAAAGACTGGGGTAATGGTGGATGGGGTGGTGGTTATCAACCCAGTAAACGGCGAGAAGTTGCCTATTTACGTAGCCGATTATGTTTTGGCTGGATACGGCGCAGGAGCGATTATGGCAGTACCAGGACATGACGAGCGGGACTTTG
This sequence comes from uncultured Pseudomonadales bacterium, assembly GCA_964392715.1. Classification (GTDB taxonomy): domain Bacteria; phylum Patescibacteriota; class Microgenomatia; order UBA1400; family CAYNFZ01; genus CAYMQI01. The sequence goes on from CAYMQI010000032.1 coordinate 1,872, forward strand.
AATTTGCTAGCGAGCACGGCTTGAAGGTAGTGTTTACGGCTAAATCTAAGAGCGGGAACGGTGATATTGACTTTATTAGTTATGGCCAGATTAAACAGAGTAGACAAGATTTTGTGGTGATTAACTCGGGTGAATTTGACGGTATGGATTATGTTGAGGGCAGAAAAGCGATTCTGGATCGATTAAAGAAAGAGGAAAGGGGTGAAGAAAAAACTCAGTATAAATTGCGGGATTGGCTTATTAGCCGGCAGAGATACTGGGGGGCGCCGATACCGATAGTTTATGACAAAGAGGGCAAAGTACACCCGGTAAAAGAAGAACATTTGCCCTGGAGGCTGCCAACAGACGTGGAGTTTAAGCCAATGGGCGAGTCGCCACTTCATGGCTCAGCCGAGCTTAAGGATAGAGTAGAGAAGCTTTACGGGGTTGGTTGGAGCCCGGAGTATGACACGATGGATACGTTTGTGGATTCGAGTTGGTACTTTTTAAGGTACCCGACGAAGACCTTGGAAAGCACGAAGCAGGAAGCACAAAATTCGAAACAAGCACCAAATTCAAAATTAGAAATCACAAATGGAAAAGAAAGCCTTCCCTTTGATCCGGAACTGACCCGCGCCTGGCTGCCGGTTGATTTTTATATGATCGGGCCCGAGCATATTGTGCTTCACCTGCTGTACGCTCGGTTTTTGACTAAATTCCTGCGGGATTGCGGTTATTTGAGCTTTGATGAGCCGTTTACGGCGATGCGGCATCAGGGGATGATCCTTGGCCCAGACCACAAAAAGATGAGTAAAAGTAAAGGCAATGTGATTGACCCCGATGTGGTGATTAGTAAATTCGGGGCGGATACGCTTCGCGTCTACGAAATGTTTATGGGGCCCATAGAGGCCGACAAACCGTGGGCAGCGCGGTCGGTGGTGGGGGTTTACCGGTTTTTGAGTAGAATTTATACTCTGGCAAATGAAGCTATAGAACAGAATAAATCCGAAAATCGAAATTCGAAATTCGAAAAGGGTGATGGAGGGCGGACGGATCAAAAACTGCTGGTGGCGCTTCACAAAACAATTCAAGCAGTAAGTGAGGATATTCCCAAACTGAAGTTTAATACGGCGATCGCGCGGATGATGGAGTTTGTGAATTTGTGGGGTGGCAAAAACACCAAAGTGCTGAGTATTGGTGATGCCGATTTGGGGCTATTTGTAAAAGTGTTGGCTCCGTTTGCACCATTTATGAGTGAAGAGTTGTGGCAGAATTTAAAGAGCAATAAGCAGAAAACAGAAAACAATGACCAGGATGATTTTGTGTCGGTGCATACTCAGAATTGGCCGGAGTGGGACGCTAGGTTGGTGCGAGACGAAACGGTGGTGATTCCGGTACAGGTCAATGGGAAGCTGCGGGGGCAGGTGGAAGTGGAGCGAGAGAAAGCTGAAGATAAAGAGATAGTGTTGAAACTGGCCCGCGAGAATGGCAGGGTAGCCAAGTGGATTGAGGGGAAGGAGATCAAAAGAGAGGTGTGGGTTCCTGGGAAGCTCGTGAATTTGGTGGTGTGAGTGGGATGTTCTCAATAGTGTAAAATGCGCCTCATGGCGGAAAGATATGGATATAGGCCCGGACAAGACGGATGGGTAGCCTCCCCCGAGGAGTCTGATGAATTGGTACCAGACGAGGAAGCATTACTGGAGTTGGGGGAAGAAGACGATACTCAGCCTAATGACGGGTACTTGGTGGATGGCTATGATCCTCTGGGGCGGTATCTGAGGGAAATAGCCAAGATCCCGTTGTTGACGGCGCAAAAAGAGGTGACTTTGGCCAAGAGGATAGAGAAGGGTAAGGAGGCAGTGGTGCAACTTGACCGGAATGACGGGCAATTGGTCGAGGAGGAAAAACAGGCGTTGAAGCAGTCAGTAGCTGATGGGGAAGAGGCGCGTGAAGCGTTAATTGGCGCAAATACCAGGCTAGTGGTGAGTATCGCCAAGAAATACCAGGGCCGCGGGGTGGCCCTTTTGGACTTGATCCAAGAGGGGAATGTGGGGTTGATGCGGGCGGTGGGTAAGTATGAATGGCAGCGCGGTAATAAATTTTCGACGTATGCAACCTGGTGGATCAGGCAGGCGGTAACCAGGGCGATTGCGGACCAGGGAAGGACGATTAGGGTAGCGGTGCATTCTTCGGACCTGATTGGAAAAATTTATGCCGTGGCGGGCCAGTTGGAACAGAAGCTAGGGAGGGAACCAGCTGCAGAAGAGATAGCTGCCGAGATGGAGATGGAAGTTGGCAAGGTTGAGTGGTTAATGAGAGTTGGCCAGAATCCCCTGTCACTTGAGTATCAAGTCGATCCAGAGAGTGATAGTGTATTTGGTGATTTTTTGGAGGATGAGTCGCCGTCGCCTGACGCCCAGGTGGCACATACACAGTTAGAGGAGAGGATAGAGGAGGTTTTGGAGAAGTTAACTCCGCGCGAGGCGTTAATCTTGCGTTTAAGGTGTGGTCTGGTAGATGGTAGGTCGTGGACTTTGGAGGAAGTGGGCCAACTGTATGGTTTGACCCGGGAGAGGATCAGGCAGATAGAGAAGAGGGCATTGAGACAATTGAGGGGGCCTTCGCATAGCAGAGTATTGAGAGATTTTGTGGAAGAGTGATGCGGGGGAGAGGCTCTCTGGGAGTGATAGTGTAAAATGCGCGGTGATATTAGTTTATTAAAGCGATAATTGGGCGGGGACTATGACCAGAGATAGTCAGGGTATGGGACCGGAACGTGGGGGTGCGGGTGGCGGGGAAGTAGACTTTGAGGGTGGATTGTGGTGGTTTAGATTGTTTGGGGAGGAGTTATATCTGGGTGTTGGTGTATCCGACGGCGTTGGTGGTAATAGCGGTGGATCTTTGCCGAGCCGTTGTGTGCTGTGCTGGCAAGCTTAAATGGCAGGGGCAGAGAAGAATTGGCAAAAGAAATTCAGGATGGTTTGGGGACTTTGATGAGTGTGATACCTAGATTACGGGAATTGATTGATGGGGAGGATTTGGATGAATTTCCTCACGAATGGAGTGGGAAGGTCATGTGGCCTTGGGATGAGGTAAGAGGGCTGTTGGTGAGCATGGCAGAGAGGAGTGGTTGGGGAAATACAACAAATGGTTTGGAGAGTGGCGGGGGCGAGTTTAGGCTAGCCATTGATCTTAGTAATGGGGGGAGTCGGCCTCACGTGGAGATATTGGAGGGATGGCGCGGGATTTGGGTTGATTATGCAATGGAGCATGATTTAGCGCTGGGGTCCTGGGACAAATTGCCGCAACAGATTGGCGTCGGGCAGGATGATGGAGCAGAAGTGTTGGAAGTTGTGAGCGAGGGTGATGATCACTTGATACAAGATGAAGGTTGTGATGGAGAAGTTGATAAGTTGGGTGATTTTGAGGATCATCCGGTCGGCGGAGAACATTTTGAAGTTTCTAAAGGACTACTTTACTTTGCCTGGAAGGGGGATTCTAGAGCTGATTTGCTAGAGGATTTTGTTAGGCCGATAGCCGATTTTTGCGGTGTTGAGAGGATTGATACCGAGAACGGCTACTTGTATAGAATTGATGACTTGATCAAGTTGGTCTGGTCGGTGACGCCGGTGATTACGAAGGAAAATTGTTTGTTGTTGGTGAGTAGTGGAGCTGGCATTGATGAGAGTATCTGGGTGAATGGTCAGGATTATCTGCGCGAGGTTGACTTGGTGGAGTTGGTCTACGGTTTGGCGAAGAAGGGTTGGTTGAATGCTTTTGGCAGTACGGAGTCGGCAATTGTGGTGATGCAGAAGAGAAGGCTGGCGGACGCAAAAGACGAATGAGGGGGCGAGGAGGAGGCTGAAAGTGGGCAGGCGGGTGGTGGGGTTGGTGGCTTGTGGTAGGTTCATCTGGCAGTGGGGAAATGGTGTTGACAAAGCGATTGGCGGCTCGCCTGCAAGTCGGTTTGTTTCGGGAAACGTTTGGATAGTACATAAATTGTTCGATTCGCGAGAAAGTCGATTTTATCAGTTGATGTCATTGTGTGCTAGCACAATTCTGTTTTGAGTGCTGAAAATGGCAAAATTGGGAATGGGGCGAGTGGTGGTGAATTGCGTGAAAAGGTGGAACACTTGGGTCCAATTGGTAGTAGTTGACCACGAGGTCGGAGTAAGAGGGAGAAAGTGTGAGCGATGTATGATGTTTCTCATTGATATATCAATGTTTCCTTCCTTGTAATTTTGGCGGTAGTGCAAAGAACTCCGAAATTTAAGAAAGTTATTGTTATTGGTGGGGTAATTGACGGCAACTTGGATCACTTGGGAGGGGTTCTGGTTTGGAAAGTCTGGGGATTTGTTATTGAGGAAGTTGCCGGCTATGGTGTCGAAGTGAAGCCTAAGGGGTGAAATCGGTGAGAGTTGGACGGCAATTAGGAAGATTAATTGATGTATAGCTCTAAATATAATGGGTTGACTGACGACGTTTAATTTAGTACTTTAAAGGTATGGATGATTCCGATAGCCTGGTACCAGGCTGGAAAGCCTGGATAGTCGAAAATAAGTGGCAAGCTGTAATGGGCCTATTTGGCCTTTTTTTGTTGCTAGTCGGGCTAGCTTCGTGGTGGAAAGAGGCAAATTCTGCTCAAAACAGTGTCGAGGTGATCGAAGTTGATGGTGGTGGAGGCAGGGAAGACGCCTATGATGGGGAGGGTGTGGTGGTGGATGTGTCTGGAGCGGTAGAAAGACCGGGTGTCTATAGCTTGTCGGCTCAAGCAAGGGTGGGAGAAGCGTTGGAAGCTGCTGGCGGCTTAAAGGAGGAGGCAGATTCAACGTGGATAAGCAAGAATCTTAACTTAGCACAGGAGGTCAAGGATGGGATGAAGGTGTATGTGCCCTTTAGTGGAGGTTTAGGAGACGAGGGCCCATATGTGACTGATGGGACCGATGGGACGAGATCGGGAACAGAAACGAATGGACGAATGGTTAATATCAATGAAGCTTCTAAAGAAGAGCTTGATTCATTGTGGGGAATCGGAGAGGCTAGAGCCAAAGCGATAATTGAGAGTAGACCATATCAAAACATTGAGGAAATAGTCAGCAAGGCCGGAGTACCACAAAACGTGTTTGATGAGATAAAAGAGGAAATTTCGGTTTTTTAGATTGGAGATTATTGGAAGTCGGAGGAGCGGGCTGGGCTGGATTCTTAAAATTAGCCTAGACGGTTGAATTTGGAACATTGTTAGTAAGAAGCTGGCCTAAAATTAAGCCAAATTGGACGTAGGAGCCTGAGTATGGAGGCAGACACTTCGTATTTATTTAGGTAGTTAGCGGAGGAGGGTAAGCCACACAAATATGCAAAAAAAGAAGACAATTAGCCTACTTTTGATCTTGTTTGTTACTATCTATTGGTTGCGTAGTGTGCGGATATTGTCTTTGTCTCAAGGGCTACAGGAAGAGAGCAAGGTACGGCTAAGATTGAGGTTACTTAATAAACCCGAATTTAACGGATCAAAATATGTCTTACAATACTACAATTTCCGAATTGATTTTGATGGTAAGAGTGACCTGCAGATAGGCGACAATATTGAGGTTATTGGCACTCTTTCAGAGAGAGTGACTGGTGTCGTTTTTCCAAGATATACTGTTATACATCCGACTATTTATGTTATTTCCGAAAAAATGAGTTTTTTTGATTTACTCAAAGTTTACCCGAAAATATTGACAAGCAAGATAGTTGGGGTAAGGGGTTATTTGTTGCAAAAAATTGGAGTTTTGTTACCAGAACCGCAAGCGAGTCTTCTTGCGGGAATATTGCTGGGAATAAAATCGTCGCTTCCGGCTCGATTTTATGAGGCTTTGATCAGTTCAGGGACGGTTCATATTGTGGTGGCGTCGGGATTCAACCTTTCGGTAGTTGCCGGTATGGTCGTTGGGCTGGGGGAGAAAAAACTGAATAAAGGGCTTAGGACGCTTCTGTCTCTGGGAGCGGTTTGGTTTTATGCGTGGTTGGCAGGGTTTGAAGCACCAATTGTAAGAGCGGCAATTATGGTGAGCTTTGTTTTTGGAGCGAAAATCTTGGGAAGAGACTATTTACCAGATTGGGCCCTACTTTGTAGCGGGGCAGTGATGCTCTTGGCTGAGCCTTTACTTATAGAGAGTGTGAGTTTTTGGCTGTCTTTTGCTGCGACAGGGGGCATCCTATGGCTTGCTTGCGACCTTGATGGAATGTTGGAGCGGGCGATGGGGAGGCGACTTAAAGGTAAGGACAAGGATGGGAAGTTACTACCTGAGGGAGTGCTTGGTGTCCTGAGTACGACTCTGGCGGCTCAGATTGCCACTCTGCCGATAGTCGTGTTGGTGTTTGAAAGGGTCTCAGTGGTTGCGCCGTTGGCTAACTTAATGATTCTATGGCTGATTCCCCCGATAATGGTTTTGG
>CAYMQI010000032.1:8385-11504 GCA_964392715.1 uncultured Pseudomonadales bacterium
GCGCCGTTGGCTAACTTAATGATTCTATGGCTGATTCCCCCGATAATGGTTTTGGGAGGCATTTTACTGCTTGTTAGCCTGGTGTTGCCGACCTTGGGATCAGCGATTGCCGGTGTGGTGTGGTTGCCATTGACTTTGGTAGTGAAAGTTGTCGGGCTCTTGGGTAGCTGGAAATGGGCCAGTCTCAAGGTAGGTGTGTCCAGTGTGGCCGGCTTAAATAAGTTTTCGGCGCTGATTATTCTAGGATATTATGTTATTTTGTGGAAGTTGATGCAGAAGGCGAAAATGAAGCGAAAGGTAAGGCTGTAATAGAGGTGACTTTTTTCTGCATTTTGCAGATTTTAGGTGTGTTTTTGAAGTGATAGTAGAAATTTACTGCGGGAAAGCTTGAGTAGGGCTATTTGGTGCGAAAACTACTGTTTTGGCGGGCTTGTAGAGGGATTGCTAGAGTGCAAAAACTGTGAATTTATATGGTGTATGGCTTTAAATTGCTACATTTTTGTCCTTAATTTGGGTTTTTTATTTCTGGCATATCTGTGATTTTTGAGGCAAGATAAGCTTTAATTATGGTATTGATATGGTGAGATACACAGAATTACAGTAAGGTGGTGTTTGGGAAAGTTTCTGCGGATTTTGGGTTTTGTGGGGATGGTTTTGGCTGCGTTAAAAAGAGGGCTAGTGAACAGCCCAGGATATTTTATTATGGGGCAATTATTTGTTGTTCGGCAATGACCCTATAGTATTGGTTATTGGGAGAGTAAGGAAGCGGCTTTGGGACTAAAAAGGGTGATTGTGGATGCAGTAGATAGTTTGTTTATGATTGTATTAGTTGTTGGTTGTTAGAGGCACAAAGTCGGTCTAGCCTTTTTTGTTATGCCTGGTTTCCTCTGGTGAGTTTATTTGCCCCTAAAACGGTTTAGTGAGAGCCACTTGGGGTAAATAGGCCGGGTTGGAGAAATGGTATCAAAGTTGGTGGTTGATAGGATGGTTTGGTTTTGAGAGGTATTTGTGGGTTTGAACATTCAGAGCAGAAATTGCAGATATTGGCTGGCATTGGTTTGTGGTAAATTGGGTCGAGGTCGGAAAAAGATCACATAGTATAAAAAATGAAGAGCGGGGTAATACAGTGTTGATATATTGTGATGTACTTATTGGAGAAGAACGTGGTGTTGGTCGTAAAGTTGTTGCTATAGTGGTGATTTTTGGTTAAATTCGAAGGGAAAGTGATCATTTTTGGCGGTTTTTTTTGAGATTATGATATTTGTAGATATCTAGTAAAGGGGCTGATGTATAGCTGTTTTTTGGTGTTGTTGATAAATGCGCTTTGGATCGAGATGTTGCGACAGGGCAATTTCTATCACACACGATAGTTTAGTGCTAGCAGACAAGCCGACTGTCTGCTGTTTGGATGTTTCTCTAACCTGTACTGATATATCATGTAATTTTGATTGTTTTTTGCCTACTTTTGAGGTTATCAGGTAGGGCTGTCAGCAGAGAAAAATGATATAAAATGATATAGTTTTGAGTTAGAGCATGGCGTGGGGAGAATAGCATGGCCAAGCAGAGGCGAAAAATTGTAGAGAGAAAATGGATCGCGTAAGAGAGGGGGTGGACTGCGAGTTAGAGGTGAGGGTGGGAGAGGGGCGTAGGTTTTAGTATGATGGGGGTAATGAGGTCGCGACGGATACTATTTATGTCAATAGTCTTGGTAGTTGGATTGGCGGGGGCGATTTGGTGGTATTGGCCGGATGGAAGGTTGAGGGTGATAGGTTGTGATGTAGGACAAGGGGATTCTATCTTGATTACACGCGGTTTTTCTCAAGTACTAATTGACGGTGGGCCAGGCGGGAAGGTGCTGCCTTGCCTGGGAAGGTACTTGCCGTTTTGGGATAGGCGGATTGAGCTGGTGGTACTGACCCACCCCCAAGCCGACCACATGGATGGGCTGGCGGAGGTGCTGAAGCGCTACAAGGTCGGACTTTGGGTGGCCAATGGAGTGGCGAGCGAAAGCGAGAAGTTTGGTCAAATTGTAAGTGAGTTGGGCAAAACCGAGACCAGGATGTATGTGCCAATGCAAGGTGATGTGTTTGGGGTTGGTGATATGAAATTTGAGGTGTGGTGGCCCCGGGAGCGGTGGGGAGGGGCGGATTGGTGGAATAAAGCGGTCAAAGGTGATATTAGAATGTCAGACTATACTCAAGATGGTCTTAATCTATCAGATGTCAATGAGGTGTCGGTAGTTCTGGGTCTTACTTGGCGTAATTTTGCGGCTGCGTTTACCGGAGACATTTCTACTCGAGAAGAATTGGCAATGGTGGAGGCTGGAGTGATAAGGCGGGTTGCTGTGCTAAAAATTGCGCATCATGGGTCAAAATTTAGTTCAGGTCCGGCCTTTCTCGAGGAGACACGGCCGAGCATGGCGATAATTAGCGTGGGGAAGAACAACCGGTTTGGACACCCAACTAGTGAGACTTTGACACACTTAGATGCTGTCTCGGCAAAAATTTTGCGTACGGACGAATTGGGGGACGTGGTGGTGGTGACTGATGGGGAGCGAGTTTGGGCGGAAGAGTAAAAGGTGGGTCGATTGATTTTTACCATCAAACTATCTCATAATAATACAGAAGAATCAGAAAAGTGGTATTAAATATTATTAACTGGTGATAAATAAATTAAAGGATGATCATGTATTACATGATAATGAACTGGGGGTTTGGGAGTTTGGACGGTGGTTGGCGGGAAAGGCGGCTGTGGCCGGTGTGGTGTTGGAAAACGGCGCGATAGCTTGAAAAGGGTAGAATTTGAGGCTTTGGCGACGTCTACCTCGAGTCACAAGGATGGGGTCGAGGATAGATGGTAGATTGTAGATTCTATCGTGCTGACCATTTGCTGGCGTTGTGGAGGGGAGATGGTGGTGGACGACAACACGAGTTTGATCCTCCTTGGCGAAATTCCCCGAGGGTCCTTCGTTAAACTCAGGATGGTGAGTGCAGTCGAACCATCAGCTCGTGGAGTCAAGAGCTAATTTTTCTTGGGACGAATTTTCCGCTCTGCCGGAAGTATCGAAGTTGATTCCCCGATGGTAAGATCGTGGAGCTTCAATTAATCACTGCTTAGTA
>CAYMQI010000033.1:0-1129 GCA_964392715.1 uncultured Pseudomonadales bacterium
CACAGGTTTTGGCCAGTTCTACCAAATCCTCTACCCCTTGTTTATCCTCGGCCTGGCCGCCCTACTTCTCCATAAATTTGGTCGGCACAAGCACCTTCGCTTCCTTATCGTAAGCGGCGTCCTGGTAAGCATCATCCCCGGCCTCCTGACTAGCGACCCCCAAAAAGTCCGCTACTCTGCCCTTTACCCCTTTCTTTTAGTCACCGTCATCCTTGGCCTCGACACTCTCTACACCCTCGTCAAGAAACCCCTCCATCGCTTTATTCTGCCTCTGCTCCTGCTCATCCTCGCCGCTGAAGCGACTACTTTCCTCGCTTATTTCTACACCACCCACTCCTTCAAAACCGACTTTGCCCACCAGTCCTTCGCCCCGGGACTGATGACTTACCTAGGGCAGCAGGCCAATCAAGACACCGTCATCAACATCATCCCCTTCTTCCCCGACCCCATCATCTACTATGCCTTCTACAATCAGCTCGACCCCACCACCTACCAACACACCACCGTACTCGGCGATCTTGAGGCCAGCGGCTTCCAACACACCCAATCTGTCGGTGCGGTTTGGGCCCGCGACATCAACTTCGACGTCTTCTCCTGCTTGGCAGCCGAAGCGGGCAAACGCGGACTTTATGCTACCAACGCCAACTTTATGGACCAAACTAAGTTAAAGACCCTCACCTCAGAAAACGGCGTCCTCGATTATGCCTATGTCTACCAGACGAAGGAAAAACCCGAAAATTGCGCCTTTCACCTTGGCCGCTACCGTGCCAGCCAGTAAGCATTTTCAGTCGTTACTTTTTCCAAACCTCTGGAATTTTCCTATCTGCATGTTATAATACAAGCCTGGTCATCAGAGCGATGTGGTCCCACCTCTTCCCATTCCGAACAGAGTCGTGAAACATATCAGCGCTGACGATAGTGTAGGGGCAACTCTATGCGAAAATAGGTCATGACCAGACTAAAGCACCCCGCCTCAAGCGGGGTTTTTTAGTACTCCTTGCAATCAAACCACAAATCCTGTTAACTAGAACTACTATGCAACAACAGACCATCAAACCCCAACACTCATTACTAATTGCCTCTCTCTCCATCGCCTTCGCCCTCACCCTGGCCACCGACCCCGCTCGTG
>CAYMQI010000033.1:1139-11411 GCA_964392715.1 uncultured Pseudomonadales bacterium
TTTCGGTTTTATCCTGGGTCACCAAGACAACGCCCTCATGATCCAAGACCTCCCCACCACCAACACCGACGACCACCAGGCAGACGAACCTGAAGACAGCCAAGAACTAGCAGTCGAGCCAGAAGACGACAAACCCCAAGTAGTACCAGAAAAACTCGAGATCAGGTCCATCAACATCCAAAGTAATGGCAAGACCATCAAGAACAGCCGCCAGGTCGAGGTCAAAAACCAAGGCAAGGCAACCATCATCAAAAGCAAATCCCAGCTTGGCAACCAACAAGAGATTCAAGTCGAAGAACACGAAGAAGACGACGGGCAAGTCACAAACGAAATTCAAATCGAAACCAAAAACAAAGGTGATGAATTCAAAATCAAGGTCAAAACCGGCTCCAATGGTTTCGTCCTCGAGGATTCTCGCTTTACCGCCAAAACCAACTACCCCCTCTCAGTTAATTCCGACACCAACGAGTTGACCATCACCACCCCCTCTGGCATCAAGACCGTTACCGTTCTCCCCGACGCCGCCATCGCCAACATGCTCCGGCGTGGGGTACTTGATACCGTCGCCGCCGCCCCACCTGGAACCGCCTCTGCCAGCCTCGAGCCAGGCTCCACACCAGAACCAGGCGAGTCCGAGGTCGAGCTCGTCACTACTTCTGAGGGAGAAGTCGCCTACAAGGTAAAAGGTGGCAAAGCCAAACGTCTCTTTGGTTTTATTCCGGTCAGGATCGACAAAAACATCCTCATCTCTGCCGATACCGGCGAGGTCGTCACCGACCAACCGGCCGGCATCCTCGACGCCTTCTTCAACATCCTCTCGATCTAAAACCAACTCTCCCCTGCCCTTGGCAATCGCGCCCACTTCCTCTCGTCCACCCTTCAACTTTACCAAAGCCTTGTCCTTCCCCGCCCTCACCCCCCCCAAATAAACCCCACCGGCATCCTCAACATCCCTCCTCTAATCTCCAAGTAAGCAATCAATTAGTTAATTGCGTCTTTCACACATCGCACAAAAAAACCAAGCCCTCGCCTGGTTTGTCTTTTCTACGATCTACCATCTAGGATCTACGATCTAAATCTGCTCCCTAAAAAGTGAAGAGAAAGTTGCCTCAAGGCCAAAGGCCTTAAGACGTGTTGGTGATCTAATCAAAAGAGTCTACTACTTTATTCGATCTATTAGGACTGATCGGCTAAACACGTTACCGTGCGTACACCTTCAGCCTATTACCTGGTAGTCTCCCAGGGATCTCTCGCTGCGCTCCGCGCAGAAATCCAAACAACGAAGCTCGAAATCTCAAATCCTGATTCCGAAACAATATCTAATTTCTTAATGTTTAAAATTTAAAACATTATGATTTTGAATTTGTTTCGTGCTTCGAGATTCGTATTTCGAATTTAACTTGTGCTTCGAATTTCTCTGCGGAACGCAGCATGGAATTCTCATCTTGGGTGCGGCTTCTCGCTTAGATGCTTTCAGCGATTATCCGTTGGAAGTGTAGCTACCCAGCAATGCACCTGACGGTAACAACTGGCACACTAGGGACTTCCTCATCTCGGTCCTCTCGTACTAGAGACGAATTCCCTCAAAATTCCCACGCTGGCAGCGGATAGAGGCCGACCTGTCTTACGACGGTCTGAACCCAGCTCGCGTAGCGCTTTAACAGGCGAACAGACTGACCCTTGGGACCTTCTTCAGCCCCAGGATGCGCTGAGCCGACATCGCAAATTTCTAAATACTTTTCGTATTAGTCTGACTATACCTTCTTCTTCTACAGTCAATAAAAGAAGCCAACGTGTGATAAGTGACATATATTGAATTTACATTCAAATCACCCATCTCACCCCGACATAAGGTCGGGGATCAGTCGATACGGGGTTATATCGGAAACTTATAATACATCGAGTCAATAACATGCGGAGAAATTATCCCCACCAGTCTCTTTGTATCATCTACAGAAAATCTAAGCCGTCTGTACTGTTTATCTTTGTCAGAAGCCGGAATTAATCCAAAATCCCGCCTTAAAACTTCAACCAAATACGAACGGTCCTCATCTGAAAACTGTTGTGTATTTAAGTAACAACTACGTCTGCTTTTTGATCCATCATCCATAAACCATACAGCCAAAGATATCGGATTTAATCGTAAATTCCTTGGCACCCTCTTTTTACCAAAAGTATAAAAATCATTAGAACTCGGTAAAGACCGGTAGACTCCTGGTGAAAAACCGATAACCGATTCTCTCACCATTGCCTTTATATGGTTTTGGAGGAGTTAATACAAAATCCTCTAGCAGTTGATACTTCCAATCAACATACAGCTTCTGTCTAATGCTATGGGTCACCTGAAGATGAGCGTTACTTTTGCAACGCATATATCCATCTCCCAATAAACACCCCAGCACCAGTGACTGTTGTTTTTCCGAAAAACTTCCCACGGTATTACCCATTGTCTCCAGTTTATACCGAATATAAACCGAAAATCAATTAGGGCTCCACCGTTATGAGTTGGTATTTTTCATATCATCTTTTTCGTGGGCAATGATATGAACAGCACTCCGATGTCACCACCGGAGGACCCCAATATGTCGAGGTAGCGAACCGCGCCGACGCTAGGGACGCTTAGGCGCGACTACTCTGTTATCCCCGGAGTAGCTTTTATTCGTTAAGCCCGGCACCTTCCACAAAGTGCACGAGGATCACTATGACCTGGTTTCCCACCTGCTTGGCTTGTATGCCTCACAGTCAAGCACCCTTATACCATTGCGCTTATAGCTCGATTTCCATCCGAGCCAAGGGTACCTTTGTACGCTTGCGGTACTCTTTAGCAAGCATCCTCCCCAGATAAACTACCCACCAAACAGTGTCCTTAGTATCGTTTCCAGATACTTTAAGTTAGATTCCCCAAACAAAACGAGCGGTATTTCACTGTTGCGCCGATTAAAAACCGGTACTCCCGCCTATCCTAAACAATTCCATTTGAAAAATCAGTGTCAAGCTATAGTAAAGCTTCACGGGGTCTTTTTGTCCTGCTGCCAGTAGGCCGCATCTTCACAGCCATTTCAATTTCGCCGAGTCCCTCCTCAAGACAGTTATGGAGTGGTTACACCTTTCGTGCGCGTCGCCAATTAAGCGACAAGGAACTTCGCTACCATAGAACAGTTCACTTATGTTACTACATCAAGCTTAAATGCTTAATGCGCTATGTTATTTCTAACACGGTCTACATGTTTCCATGCAGGTCGGACTATATCATTTCCTTATCTATCCAAATAAGGAAGTTAGCGTATAGTCTCTGAGGATTCTAACAACACGTCCTTCTTCGTGTATTTTCTGGTTCTGCCTGCTCCAATATTTATCTTTTCCCTTATCTCCAAAAGCTCATCTAAACCGTCTTTGGTTAAATGTTTCTTATTGGCCATAAGACCAACCGCTTTTTTAAACAGAGAAAAGTTCTTCTTCTTGGTTTGAGACAAAAACCCATACCTTGTAAAGAAAGGAATAATTACTTCATTCAGTGCGTTTGGGTTTGCAACATCGTAAGAGTAAAGACCATCTTTCCGCTGCTTGATAATTCCAACACCAAAGTGTTGTTTCATCAAAGCAAGAATTGTTCTTTCTCTCTGCGACACATTAAAACTCAATACCGGCTGCCACCCAGTTTTGTAATCGGATTTCTTACGAAGGGAAATATTAAAACTCCCCTCGCCATCCACAAAACCGGATACATACCAAGCCACATGCACTGGGATCTGCGTAATTACCTTCATGTCGTTAGCCTTTCCTGCTGATTGTCTCTATTCAGTCGATTGTCACTCCTGGTAAGTAAACCAGCAGTACGACTGACCTGTCAAGATGTTCCAGCATATAGCTAACTTTTATAACTACAATTATTTATAGTTACTGCTGCCGTTCACCGGGGCTTCGATTGAAGGCAATCACCTTGCGGCGACCACCCTCGCAATTAACCTTCCGGCACTGGGCAGGCCTCAGCCCGTATACTTCCTCTTTCGAGTTTGCACAGACCTGTGTTTTTGGTAAACAGTCCCTCCATAATCTTTATCTGCGACCCATCCTACGCTCTTTACTTCGTAAACAGCTACGGAATGGCTTCGCCCCCAATAACAAGAGGCTTGCCGCTCCGAAGCACTTGCGGAGCAAAGTGCGTAGGACGGGTTGGGCTTATTGCGAACGTACGCCCAGCTAATTTGCCGAATTCCTTAAGGAAGGTTCTCTCGCTCACCTGAGTCTACTCGACTCGTCCACCTGTGTCGGTTATTGGTACGGATTGATACAGTTTCTGGACCCGTTAGACGGGTTCGCTGCGACGTTTTTCTTGGAAGCTGACGTTACCCGAATTGGCTCAGTATTACCCTCGCCTTTTATTCGCGGCTCGCTTTAACGACTTCCCGGATTTTCCTGGGAAATCTGGCTAACAGCTTAAACGTGTGCATCTTCAACGCACCGCCCGAGTTAGCCAACTTCGTCCCGCCCCAACTCAAACAAACTGTACCAAGGACTGGAATATCAACCAGTTGTCCATCGACTACGCCCATTGGCCTCGCCTTAGGACCGCCTAACCCACCGTCGACGAACGTTGCGGTGGAAACCTTGGACTTACGGTGATGGGGATTCTCACCCCACTTTCGCTACTCATACCGGCATTCACACTTGTCTGCGCTCCAACGTGCTTCACAACACGCCTTCACCGCCCAGACAACGCTCTCCTACCACCCGTCGAGTTAAACTCGACGAGTCCCTGTCTTCGGTTCTTGATTTTAGCCTCGTTAAATTTTCGACGCCACTCCCCTCGGCTAGTGAGCTGTTACGCTTTCTTTCAAGGATGGCTGCTTCTAAGCCGACCTCCTAGGTGTCTGAGGAAAATGACTTCCTTTCCCACTTAATCAAGAATTAGAGACCTTAGACGAGGGTCTGGGATGTTTCCCTCTCGCCCGCCGAGCTTAGCCCCGGCGTACTGAGTCCCATGAATTCACTTCCAGTATTCGAAGTTTGGTAAAGTGCCAGCGGTTTCCCGCTAAACACCTTTCCAGTGCTCTACCCCTGGAAGTTTCCTGGAGCCTATCTCAAAACCTAGTTTCCTTGCGAAAAAGTGTAGGTTTGAAGCGAAAAGTTCGAAGCTGACTGAAGTAGTAGTGAAAACTACTTCAAAGGAAGCTTATAGCTTTTCGACCAAATCATACGCTTTTGCAGCAGAAAGGAGGCTTTAAGATAGGCTCCTACATAAGCCTATACCTAAATATATTTCGGAGAGAGCCAGCTATCTCTGGACTCGATTGGCATTTTACCGCGACCCACAGTTCATCCGAGCATCTTGCAACATACACCGGTGCGGGCTTCCGACGCATTTTACTGCGTCTTCACCCTGACCATGGGTAGATCGTCCAGTTTCGGGTCTAAAATGATTTACTAATCGCCCTATTCAGGCTCGCTTTCACTCCGCCTCCGCCATAGCAATGGCTTAAGCTTGCAAATCACCTTAACTCGCCGGTTCATTCTTCAATAGGCACGACATCATCCCGCTGAGCGGGACTCTGTCTGATTGTTAGCAAACGGTTTCAGGTACTATTTCACAGGGTGTCTCACCCTTCTTTTCACCTTTCCCTCACGGTACTAGTTCACTATCGGTCACTGCGTGTGTTTAGCCTTGCCCTGTGGTCAGGGCGGGTTCACTCGGGAGTTTGCCGTCTCCCAAGCTACTCAGGATACTCCTAGACGCCAACTTGATTTCGATTACGCGGCTTTCACGCTCTCTGGCGACCCATTCCAGGGCCTTCTTCTACCAATTTGACTATCACATTGGAGTCCTACAACACCCCCTGCTTCTTATCTTCCAGATAAAAACTAAATCCTAATATCGAAATCCGAAATCCTAAACAATCTCTAAACCTTTAATGTTTTAAATCTTAAACACTTAGATCTTCGAATTTGTTTCGAACTTCGTGCTTCGTATTTCGAATTTCTTTTTGTTTTCTGAAAAACAAAAAGCAAGGGGTTTGGGCTCTTCCCTTTTCGCTCATCGCTTACTAAGGGAATCACTTACGTTTTCTTTTCCTCTGGGTACTTAGATATTTCAGTTCCCCAGGTTCCCCCCGAGTCAGACTCGGTCAGCCGTGTTTCCACGGCCGGGATTTCTCCATTCGGACACCGCCGGATCGAAGCTTCTTGGCAGGTCCCCGACGACTATCGTGGCCTTGTACGTCCTTCATCGGCACGCAATACCTAGGCATCCACCGATTGCTTTAGTATAAAGTAGCAATTTTAAAAAAAATTATGACTCTTCTGATAAGACCTACTTGCCCACCCAAATTTCCAAGCTTTCGCATGGAAAGTTAGGAGGGCTTGCCCGCCTTAAGTTTTCTGACACGAACTCAACTAATGGTCGAGTCAGTGATCAAAAAAGTTTGGCGGGTCAACATTCTTTCTCTTCACTTGTTAAGGAGCAAGGCTTTGCCTTGCGACGCATCCACCGTAGTTTCCGATTTGCGAAACGAGCAATAGGCAGTCTGCGCAAAATCGCGAAACGCAGGTGGAAAGGAACTCTCCTGCGACAGCAGGAGAAAACCAATCGCAAATTCAAAGTACTGTTCAGGTTTCTTATTGAGGAGATTGTTCAATTCTCCGATCAAAACCTGCTATCGAGCTTGCCAAGTTTGACTTGGTCAAAGACTCGCAAAAGCCTCTTGGGCTTTTGCCAATCTTTGATCGCCCGGTTTACCACGTGGCGAGCCCCGCTCGCTTTACGTGGTGGACCGTGTCGAGATCGCCGTGTCCTCCGTAGCTTTAGCGAAGGAGGGAACCGACCCTGCCGTGGTGGACCTGAAGGGAGTCGAACCCTTGACCTCTGCATTGCAAATGCAGCGCTCTAGCCAACTGAGCTACAGGCCCGCCTCTCCTGCCTGCCCACCGTAGCCTTGGCGAAGGCGGGTCCAACCATTTTGTCATCCTGGACATACTATGCGCTGAGCATGTCGAAGTGTCTCAGGATCTGACTGTGTCTGTTTCTCCCCCAGACTCGGGATAAATGAAATTTCTTCGCTCTAATACGAAGAAAGAAGCAAAACTTAGAAGTTTAAAATGTGCTCTGCAGAAACTCGCGTTCTGCCAAAGAGCCACTCACGAAGACAAGACAACCACGCGGTAAACGTTAACTTTCAGGTTTCTTTGTCGAGTAATCTTTAGCATAAAGCAAATGTATTTCTGCAAGGGGTATGTTACCACTTCACTACACCAATTTCAATCACCAATGATCTGCGATTCTGCTACAATAAACCGGATGATCATCAACGAGTCCAAAGTCCTCAAAGCCCAACACAAACCTCGCCTCTCCTTCAAAACCAGACTCATCCTCCTCTTACTTCTTGCCCTAGCCGCCATCACCACCCTTTTTTACCTCTACTACCAATCCACCAAGCAGCAACTCAAGCGCACCCAAACTTTGGAAACCCAATCAAAACTCCTCGAGCAAGAGATCGGCAACTGCAACGCTCTCTTGGCCGGAAATCAGGGTGAATTTGCCCAATACGAATACTGCCGCCACCTCCTCTCCACCTTCAACCAATGATCTTCTACCATCTACTATCTACCCTCTACGATCTGGTCTTACCACAACCCCCACCCCTGCTCCACTCTTAAACCTCCCCCTCTAATCGTCTCCACCGTCGCCTCGGCCTCAATTTTATCCCCCGCCATCTCCACCCCCATTGCAAAGTCTTCCTCTGCCCGCCCATGTTTGCCCGCCAACCACTCGACCCTCCCCTTCATCACCCGTAACCGCCAATTATCCGGCACCTGCCCGATCAATACCTCGGTATGCTCCAGGGCTTTATCATAGACACCATATATAGCGTACTGTTTTATCAACTGCTGCCGCGCCAAATAATAATCCGGCCTCAACTCCAAAGCCTTCAAAAACCCCGCCTCAATGCCCTGCAAATCGCCTCGCTTCTCGGCCAACAATCCCCGGTTAAAGTAAACCTGCACTAGCCCTGGGTCCATTCTTTCCGCCTCATCCAAAGCCTTTTTTGCTTTGTCCAACTCTCCTTGTCTTATATACTCAAGCCCCAAATTGTTGTAAAGCCGGGCGGTGGGCGACTGCTCAATGTTGTAACTAAACACGCTCACATTATCTTTCCATACCCCAATCTGGTTCACTGTCTTCACCGACAGTCCAAAACCAATCAACCCCATCATCACAACCAACACTTTTTCATCAATTTTCTTAATCAATAACTTTCTATAAGCTATCTGCCCTAAGCCATAAACTATCAACATGATTCCCACCATCGGCATATATAACCAATGGTCAAACCACAGCCCATTGGTCACAATCACTCCCGAAATCGGCACCAGGCTTATCACCAACCACCACAAACCGGCCCACAGGAAACCGCTCCCATACTTTCGCCTCTCCACCAAACCACCCCAAAACAACGCTATCACCAGTATCACAATCCCCAAAAGCCACACCGACGGCCCGGCCAAAATCTCGCTCATGCGCTCAAAATAAAGCCTCGTCGGCCAGAAAAATAACTCGAGATACTCCCAAAAAATCCGCGCAAAAGTAAACAACCTCACCCAAACACTATTTAAGTAAATTTCCGGCAAATGCGTCGTTCCCGAGAATGCCAACACCGTCAATCGTAACCCCAGGTAAACCATCGCCATTGCGCAAACTACCAACCAAGTTATTACTTGTTCCTTCGTCGCCACTAGCAGTTTCTTTAATCTCAATAGCTCGATCTCCCACCCATTCACGGCCCACCACACCAAAGGATAAAGTCCTGCTCCGGCAATCGCCGTGTCCTTCGACAACAGTGCCAGCACAAACAAACCAATTGACAAACTTAACTTCCCTCTTCTAGTCCCAATCAGCAATTGCCAAATCTTTTTAAGTTTTATGTTTTGAATTTTGAGTTTTGAATTTTGAGTTTTTATAGATTCCCCAAACTCCACCAATGATCCCAACAACAACAATGTGTACAACATCTCTCCCCTGGCAGCTATAAAAGCCACTGCCTGCACCGATGTAGGGTGCACCAAAAACACCACCGCCATCCACCACACCACCCTTGCCGGCAACCCCATCAGCTTCAACAGTCCAAATAACCCCACTCCCGCCGCCGCATGGATCAACACGCTCACCAAATGTAGTCCCCAAGGGTTATCCGCCCCCCAAACCACCAGATCAACCCCCCACGATAGCGACGTTATCGGCCGGTAGTAACTGTCCACCAATCCCGCCCCCGCCGTCGAGTTGGTCACAAACAGCCGCCCCCACTGCCTGGGGTCGCCTACAATCCGGTTCTCCACAATAAAATGAAAATCATCCCAGACAAACCCGTTTTTCAATACCGGTAAATACACCAATACCCCAATCACCACCAACAATTTCCACGACCACTTAAGCCTCATGCCCATAACATACCACACTCACGACCAAAACTGGGGAAAATTAGCCATAAAAGACTTTCTTTTCTCGCCCTTCAAATGCGGTATAAACGGCCGGTAGTTTGCCAACTTCTCCATCTTCCGCTCATACACAAACAGCACCTTATTTACATAATTGGCCAGGTCTTCATAAGCCTTGACGTTCTCGATATAAAAATACTTCTCTTGTCGGTTGCCCGCGCTGCTTCTGGCCGCAAACGTCCCCACTCCAAACAAAGCCTGGAAATACCCGCGCCCGTACGCCCCAGTATCCACTACTTTATCCAACCCAAGCGACAAATTATATCGGTTCCACGGCGTCGCATAAATAAACTTAGTCAATCTCCTCGTTGTCAAAATAAAAATGCTCTTCTTCCACATCACGTAAACCCACCAACTGCCACCTAGCAAAAAAACCAGCCCCAAGATCAACCCCAATAACCGCACCGTCCCCAAACCATCAATTCCCAAACTCCCCAAAAACCCCGGTATCACCATCCCCGCCACCACTGCCACCAACCCCGCCACCCAAACCAACACTTGCCTCAGGTAAAGCATCACCCGCGCCTCCCGCGCCACAAACAAAATCCGCTCGTCACTCGCTTGCCCCGGAAACCTCACCCGGTCATAGGGAAACTCAAATTGGTCGACATCAAACACTTGCTGCATAAGTAAATTCTAACAAAAAACCTCCCAGGGAGGTTTGTTAAAATTTTGGTGAGTCGCCTAGGACTCGAACCTAGGACCTCTATCTTACCTGCCCCTCACAAATTTGTGGGACGTCATGGATTCGAACCATGGACCTCTATCTTATCAGGATAGCGCTCT
>CAYMQI010000034.1:0-10969 GCA_964392715.1 uncultured Pseudomonadales bacterium
CTAAGTACTTCTTGGCTTGTTGGATGGCTGGTGGAGATTTGGGTGTGGGCATGGGGATATTATAGCGCATGGCGTAGGGCAAATGGCAAATTGTTGTTAGATAGTGACTGTTGGAGAGGTGGGTTGATGTGGAGTCGGGGATTGGTTAGACTGGAGGGATGAAGAAGGAGTTGTCGGACAAGGCGGTCAAGACGCTGTCTCAGGATGATTTGCTGGTGGTGCTCTCGTATGCACCGGCGGGACTTGGGCATCTGCGGGTGGCGGATGCGCTCAAAGATGGGTTGCCCGATGAGGTAGAACCGGTGTTGTTTGGATCCCACGATAGGGCGATAGAGGCAGTACACCGGTTTGTGAGCATTCACCCAATTACGCGAGCAATAATGGAGGTGACACAGCGGGGAAAAATGCAAGGATTGTTCACATTTTTTTACCGGATGAGCCTACGAATTCCTAACCGAAAATTATACGAACAGATGCTAATGCTTTTGGAGCAGCGGGTCGATGAGCCGAAAACCTTGGTGGTGGTGGCGACGCATTTTGGGCTGGCGCACCAGCTGGCGGTCATTAAAAAGCGGATGATGGAAAAGACGAAGATCGAACTTAAGTTGGTAGTGGTGGTGACCGATGATAGTCCGCAGTACATCTGGTACGTGCCGGGGGCGGACGTGATTTTTGTGGCAAGCCACACGACCCGAAAGGGCTTGGAGAGCTACGCGGAGAAGTATGGTTTGCCCAAAGTGCGGTTTGAAGTGGTGGCGTATCCAGTGTCGCTGAAGTGGTCGGCGGTGCTACCTACCTTTAAACTGATGAGCAAGCGGTTTCAGGTGAGTTTGGAGAGTACTGAGCCGATCAATGTAGCCATGCCTGTATCTGGGGCGGCGGTCGGCCTGAAGTTTTACACCGACCTTGTGGATGAGTTGGCCAGAGTGTCGGAGAGGTTTGTACCCCACGTTGTGGTCAAGAGCGCGATCCAAACCCAGTTGTTTTTGAACGAGATGATCAAGAGGCCCCAGGTGAAACTGCATGTGGCCAATTCGGATCGAGGGGTGGTGGACGTTTATGAGAAGTTGCTGACTACCGAAGAAGTGGTTGGCTTTGAGGTGACCAAGCCGAGCGAACAGGCGTTTAAGGCGTTGGTGGAGCCGGATTGCTGCGGGGGGCCGTTGATGTTGTTTGCAAGGCCGGTAGGAAGGCAGGAGTACGACAATCTGGCTTTTTTGAGGCGGCATGGGTTGATCCCGGAGCTGACTTTGGAAAAGCGGCTGTGGAGGTTGGCGGAAGCCGGCGAGAATTTGCGCGAAACTGACAGCGGCCGGGAAATACTGGCAAGCAGCAAAAGCTGGCGGGGCTTACGATTGCCGATGGGCTCAAAAAAGGCGGCAGAGTTTATTTGGTGGTGTTTATCTGCCGGGATATTTGCCAAGATGATCAGGTGTAGGCTCGAGCCCAAGGCAGTTGACAGGCATAAGGAAGAGCTTCATGCCAGCGGGGTGGTGTCGGTGTGGGAGAGAGTGGCGGAGCTGGTGGAAGGGTAGAATTTAAATGGCAAATGGCAAATGGCAAATGGCAAATGGTAAATGGCAAATGGTAAATGGTGAGACGATGATTGAATTGTTGCTCCCCAAGTCCAAGCAACCTGATATTATTGAGCCTCCCCGGAGAATCGAACTCCAATCTACGGTTTACAAAACCGCTGCTCTACCATTAAGCTAGGGAGGCATGGGTATATTTTAACCGATAGCGGCCATTTTGCGAGGTTTTGGTTTGAAAGGGCGGGTGGGAAAGCTTATAATCGGGGCAATGGCAAAGATTTTGATTGTTGACGATAACGGACAGATTAGGAATATGTACTCCCAAGTGTTGTCTGTTCGGGGCTACCAGGTGGCGGTGGCCGGCGATGGTCTGGAAGCGGTGGCCAAGATCGGCAGTGAAATGCCGGATTTAATTTTGCTGGACGTGATGATGCCCAAACTGTCGGGGATGAAGGTGTTGGAGGCGGTTAGGGCAAATGCCAAGACCAAAAGCATCCCGGTGGTGATGTTTACCAATCTGGCCAATGAGGCCGATGCCAAAAGGGCCAAGGAGTTGGGGGTGTCTAAATACCTGATCAAGAGTGATGTGGATCCGACGCAGTTGGTGGGGTTGGTGGATGAGATGGTGAAGAAATAGACAATGGTTAGATGGTCGAATGATCACATGGTTGCGGTTGGACCATGAGGTAATGAATGGTACGTCAAAGGACGGACCTTTGACGTCATGGCTCGCGTGGGAATAGTGCCTAAAACTATCTGATTTATTTTGATTTGGACAGGGGGAGGGAAAACGAGAAGGTGGTGCCTTGGCCTTCTTCGGACTCGAACCAGATTTTGCCACCCATTCTTTCGACCAGTTGTTTGACGATAAAAAGCCCGAGGCCGGTGCCGGGAGTGCCTTCGGTCTCCTCTGCCCGGAAAAAGCGGGTAAAGAGTTTCTTTTGGTCCTCCGCTCCGATGCCGATGCCTTGGTCGGCGACGTGGGTGGTGAGGCTGTCCTGATCCTGGTCGTGGGAGATGGTGATGGTGCCCTTATCTGAGTACTTGATGGCGTTACTGACCAGGTTGTTTAAGATTTCCTGGATTTTGGTGGGGTCGGCCTGAATTTTTGACAGTTTGGCGGGTGGAGTGTATTTGAGTTCCAAGTGTTTTTGGGCGGCCAAAGTTTGGAGGTTTTGCAGGTCGGCCTCGATAACTTGTTTGACGTCTGTCGGCTTGGTGTCAATAGTGATGGTCTTGGCTTCGGCGCGGGCGATTTGCAGTAGGTCGTTGACTAAGTTGACCAGTTGGGTGTTGGCCGACTGGATTTCTTTGAAGGCCTGGCCAATTTTTTCGGGGACGGGGCCGTACTCGCCAGTGTCGATTAAAGAAAGATAGCCTTTCATGACGGTGACCGGGGTTTTGAGTTCGTGGGTGGCGACAAAGACAAATTCGTCTTTGAGTTTGTCGAGGTGTTTTAAGTTTTTGTTGGCAGCTTTGAGTTGATCGTTGGCTTCTCCCAGTTGAGAATACAGGGATGCGTTTTGGACGGCCAAGCCGACGATGTCGGCAAAGTTTCTGACAAGATCCCTTTCTGCTTCGGTAACTTGGGAAGGTTGCTTGCTCATGCTAAGGATAAGGGCGCCGGTGACTTCGGTTTGGGAATAGACGGGGTAGATGAGGCTAGATTTGATACCAAGGTCTTGTTGAATGATTGAAGCTTCTTCCTGACTGAAGGCGGGAGTGAGGATTTCCCGCCAGTCTCTAGTAGTCAGGGGGGTTTTGGCCTTTATGGCTTTGATGAGGAGGTTGTGTTGGTCGTCGAGAGGAATCTTGATCTTGTGGAAAGGGATGGGGCTTTTTTCCAGAGCTAACTTGGCTTTGTTGGTCTTGGAGATGGAAATTCTTTCGAGAGTATCTGTTTTTTTGTTAATGAGAGTGAGGACCATGATTTCGTAGCCTAGCTTGAGGTAGCCTAGTTCATGGAGGACGGCATCGACAATTTCCTGGACCACGTGGTTGAAGTCGAGAGAGTTAAGGATGAGTTTTTCGAGTCTCCACAATGATTCGACAGTGTCTAGAGATTTTGGTGCAGAGTGTTTAAAAAAGCGCATGGTATGATCCGACAGGCGACTAAATTAAGTTGGCGTTTTAATTGTACTTTGAGGTTATTATATATAATAATTGTTTGTCCGTAATGATCAGTACAAGTAGTTTTGGGGATTGAATGGGGGGAAAAGAACCTCTTACACCAGGCAACAACTCTGTAATTGACCAGGAGTGGATGACAAGGGTTAGTGAAGGGGGAGCTTTTTTTGATTGGAACAGGCTGGCTTTGGAGGAGAATTCTACGGTGAAGTTCCCGAGTGTTGAACAAGCACGGGAGGTGATTTTAAGGAGTGAATGCTTGAGAGACGCTGAAGGTTCGTTGTTGAGTTGGCCAACACTTTCTGAGAGGATGGACCACATCTTGGGTTTGAGAGATTTAGGGGTTGGTCAGGTGACGTTGGGGATTTACTCCTCCTTGCCTGGAGAGTTGTCTGAGAGTAACAGAGAGGCTTTGGAGTTGCTTGAGTGGATGGATCGGAAGACTCCGGAACTGGATCCGGTGATTTTGGCTCGAGCAACTCGAGATGACTTAGATTATTTGGTCGGTGCTTTGGGGTATAATCCACGGTTGGTTGGGATTATTTTTCAGGATTTGTCTGAAGTACGCAGGATTGTGGAGGGGTGGGGATCGTTAGAGAAGGTGCTTGCCGGTCTGGTCGATAAGATTAGACTGGCAAAAACCAGAGGCTTGAGGGTGATGGCATTTACTGAAAATTTATCGATCACCAGACCGGAAGATGTATCCGGTTACGTTGAGGCTGTATGTGAGGCCGGGGCAGACTGGGTGGGGATAGCAGATACGGCAGGAAGACTGTTTCCACAGGGGGCGGCTTATCTGACTGGATATGTTAAGGAAAGGATTGAAGAATATAAAGCTAGAAGTGGTGAAAAGAAGGAAATAGGGGTTGTATTTCACGGGCACGACGATTTGGGCCGCGCGGTTGATAATTCTCTGGCAGCTTTGGCCTCTGGGGCTAGCGTAGTAGACGTGGTGACCAACGGTTTGGGGGAGAGGGTGGGAAACACAAATTTAATTGAATTTGTAGGCAATCTGGAATATTACCTAAGGATGAGTGGCGAGACTAGATTTGATTTGACCCAACTGCCGCGACTGGCTGGCCGGTACGAACAGATGACAGGAACCCCATTTGGTCAGCAACAGCCGTTGGTGGGTGAAGGCGTGTTTAGTACGGCGTTTGGCATACACGGTAATTATTTTTTGAAGGTGGAGATACTGGCTTTGAATATGAGGGAGGCTGGTATGACTGAGGAGCCAGTCAATAAGTTTCTGCACGAGGCTTGGAGGGTGTATTCGGCTGGGTCTCCAGCTGACTTGGGAAGGAGACCAGATATTAGGGTGTCACACGTATCTGGAGCGGCCAATGTAATATTGAGATTACGGCAGTTGGGGGCGATCGATGATGTGAGGAAGGTGGCAAAGGATGATCCAAGGGTAGTGGAGATATTACATAGGGCAAAGGAGGGCTGGGGCGGACTGGCTGATGAAGTATTGGTGAGCATATGGCAAAGCCGATGTTTAGGATAGCTTAAAGTTTGCTAAAGTTGGCAAGAAAATTGTATTATCGAAGATGTGGATGAATTTATAAACAGGAGGCAAAATGATTTCCCTAAATAAGGCACGCAAGATGCTTGAAGCGAGTGAGGCTAAAGCAAAAGAGTTGGGGGTGACTGTGAGCACGGTGGTGGTTGACGAGCACGGATCATTGGTGGCGGTAAGCAGGATGGATGGGGCCATTCCGATAAGCCCCAGATTTGCTTACGCTAAAGCATATACAAGCGCGTCTTTGGGTTCGCCCAGTGAAGGGTTGGCTGATTATGCTGAAGAGGGTAAACCATACTTTGGGGTGACGACAATTTTTGGCGGTGAATTGACGCCGATTGCTGGAGGGATGCCGATTATGGATGGTGATAGGCTGATTGGTGGCGTAGGCGTGGGAGGATCGATGGACGTGTCCCAGGACGCAATGTGTGCAAAAGCGGCTATAGAGGTGGTTGGGGATAAGACCGCCTGATGGTGTTTAACTCGGGCCAGAGGCTCAGGACTTGATGGGGAGGGAGGTTGCCTTGCCTGACGATGTCTATGCCTTTGGAGTGAATTTTGATAATAGGGTACGAGCCCGAGCGGTTGGAGGTGGGAGAATCTGTAATGTAGGCGGAGATACCTTTTTCGGAAAAAAAGGCGTACGCTTTTGAATGGTCGGTGATGGTGTCCTCGCCGGTATAATTTAGTGAAGTCACGGCTGGAATTTTCACACCGCTTGTAGGGGCATAGAGGGATGTTACTAATTTATGGCCATCAGGATGAGAGTTACCCAGATAGAGGAATTGGAGAGAGTAGACTTGATTGGTTAGGGAAACGACGCCTTCGTGGAGAGGGTGGTTGTTGATTTGTGAATGGGGTTTGATGGGGAGGTTGATGAGAGCACGACCCTCGACCCTTCTTGCAAATTCTGAGGGTGTTTTGAGGACTGTTACAAGTGAAGGGTGGATGCTGTCCTCATCGATTATTGAGGAAATTCTTTGGATGTTATCGATAATTATGGTGAGAGTTTTGGAAGCGGTTTGCTTCTGGGGGGTAATTTTTTTACCTTTGGTTTGTGCAATTCTTTGTGATGACTCAGGGCTCACGGCGTCGATAAGGAGTCCGTAGGTAATGAATTTTATGCCGACTATTGTTCCTTCCGCCTTAATTCTTTGGACGATTTGTGAACGGTGGTGGGGATTTGACATATCGAGCTGGATGGGGTTTGTTGGCTTGTGTTTTTGACTTTTCATGATGAGTATCTGGATTAGTTGGGGGGGGCGTTGATCAACTAGTCTTTCTCTGGTAAGATATCACTCTTGAGTTGGTTTGTTTACTATTAAACCTGATAATCTTATAAAAACGTAAAGAAAAGGCAAGCGTATGGCAAAAAAGAAAAAAGGCCCTAGACAAAACCTTGGATTGGTGTGTACTGTTTGCGGCAACTTTAATTATCTGACGGAGAGAAATAAGGTCAATACCGAGGAAAAACTAAAGCTGACGAAGTATTGTAAGACGTGCAAAAAAGCAACCGCACATAAAGAAACGGCCAAGTTAAAGTAATTCGGTATGACTGAACAGGACAAATCGTTGTCCGAGAATGAAATTTTCAACAAAAAGAATATAGAGGAATGGGCAGGTAGTGGGAGAATTGCTGATTTTTTTCGGGTTTGGCAGGATGGTGAAAGTTGGTTTGGGTTGTGTGTTTACCCTGCAGATTTTAGGCCTAGAAAAGCGTCGTCGGTGATAATGAAATGGTTGGCCAATGTGGGCTGGTCCTGTGAAGGCGAGCCGCTAATGCGACATAATGGTAAGTGGTATCCGGTGACTTTGTTTATAGTTCCGGATGAGTTGGTTGAAGACGTGTGGGCGTGGATCAAGGATGGACGTGGGGAGCGGGGGCGAGAGTTTAATGGTTGAAGTTTTGTTGAAGTTTGACGATTTCTGCCCCGCCGTGTCTAAAGAGGTCGGGCAGAGTCTGGGCGGCTTTGGTGGACTCGTAGAGTTTGCCGGAGGTCAAGAGGCGCTTGAAGTGCTCGAGGGTGGTGTCGACGTGTAAGTCAAAGCCCACGCCCAGGCCAACAAAGACTTTTTGGATGTTTTGTTCCCACTCGCCCCAGGGCTCGAGGAAGAGGAGGCCGCAGCCGGCGGCGGCGGCGTCGTAGGCCATGTCGCCTGACGGTTTGGTGACGACGATGTCGGCCCAGGGGAACATGTATTTAATTAAGTTTTCGTTGGCGTCGATGATCGAGTCTTCGTAGAGGATGCGGATCCTGGCTTGGGGGTCGTCGAGGTTGCCGATCCTGACGTGGTTTTCGGCCGCAAAGTTTTCGAAAAAGTCGCGGAAGTCCCTATGGATACCGCCGTAGAGGAAGAGGCGGATGTTTTCCGGGGGCAGTAGTAAGGGCCGTAAGTCGTCAAGGACCTGTTTGATTTCTGAGAGGTTGGTGCCCAGGCCGCCGGTGGTGACGGCCAGGTTGACGGGGCGTTTGCTCCTTAAGCTTTTTCTTCTTTTCGCGAGTTTGGCGATACGGGGGTCGATGGGTGGGCCGGTGACGACCACCTGATTGGGATCGACGAGTTTGCCCAAGTCTACGGCTGTTTTGAAGAAAGCGGTTTGGGTGGCCTCGTCAAAAACTGAGAATTTGAGGTGAGGGTGGGCCGTTTTTTTGGATTTGACGGAAGGGAGGGGGTCGAGGTATTGGGGTCTAACGTGGGGATCGGTGAGCGTCTGGATGACCTGGTGGCCCTCCCGGACCAGGAGGTTGCCGACTTCGTAGTGCATGGCGATGATGGGCCGATGGACGTTTTTGGTGAGGCGCCTCAGGGGTGGGGTGATGGGTTTGGTGATGGGGAGGTTACTGCGGACTACGGTGTCGATCTGGTCCTTGATCCACTTAAGTAGTTTGTGGCGGGCCATGAGGCGGCCGACCTTTTGGGTGAACTCGATTTTTTTCCAGTTCTCTTCGGAAACGAAGTTGGTCGGGTCGACCAGGTGGGAAGTGTGACCCCCGGCTAGGGCGGCTTGGTAGACGGCCTCGGCCATGGAGTAGTGGGCGCGCGAGTAAACGACGTCGGCGGCGGTGTGGTAGGTCAAGTGATAGTGCTTGGCCAGTTCTTTTTTGTAGGTAGCCGAGACGGTGACGATGGGGACGGCCGCGCGCTCCAGAAGGTCGGCTTCTTCTTCGAGAGCTTGGAGAAGTTCGAGTTGGTTGGCGTGGCTCATATGATCAGCATGCCATATTTTGAGGTAGTTGGCAATGGCGGACTGGCCGTTAATGAGGAAGTAAAACATAGACCTGACGATAATGTTGATATGTTTTGATACCAACGTTAAAGGTCCGTCCTTTGGCGTGTGGGGTTGACAGAAATGTGAAATTGTATGATGATGGTTGCCGAGGTAGGATGCCGAGGTAGGATAACCACAATTGGTGATCTTCAGGTGTAAAATGACGGGGTGAAAAACTGGCAGAAGATTTATCACGATTCAACCAAAGCGGCGAGTTTTTTGGTACGCGAGAGCGTAATAGACGCGATCCGGGAGTTTTTTAAAAGCGGCGGATTTCATGAGGTGGAGACGCCTTTGTTGGTGCCCCGCCCGGGGAGTGAGCCGTATTTGGAAGTGTTTGAAACAGAGCTTTTGAGGGAAAATGGTGGGCGGGAGCGGGCGTTTTTGACGACCAGCCCGGAATTGTCGATGAAGAAGCTGTTGGCGGCGGGGGTGGGCAATATGTTCCAGGTCACTAAATCATTTAGGAATGGCGAGGGTTTGGGCGGGAGGCATAACAGCGAGTTTACGATCCTCGAGTGGTACAGGGTAGCGGCGGATTACCGGGAGATTATGGCCGATATGGAGGGGATGGTGCGGGCGATTGCCGGGAAGATGGGGATGGGGAATAAATTGAAATATCAGGGGCGGGAGTATGATTTGGGCGGTGCGTGGCCGAGGATCGGTGTGGCGGAGGCGTTTGAAAAGTTTGCAGGGATTGATACCGAGGTGATGCTGGACGAGGCCGGTTTGGTCGCGGCGGCCAAAAAGAAGGGATATAAGGTTGATGGTGGTATCAGGTGGGAGCAGGCGTTTTTTCAGATCATCGGCAACGAAATTGAGCCGGAGTTGGCTAAATTGAACACGCCGGTGTTTTTGTATGACTATCCGGTGAGCCAGGCGGCATTGTCTAGGAAGAAAGAAAGTGACCGCCGGTTTGCGGAGAGGTTTGAAGTGTACCTTTCAGGGATGGAGCTTGGTAATGCGTTTTCGGAGTTGAATGATGCAGCTGAACAGCGGGCGCGAATGGAGGCGGATTTGGCAGAGAGAAAGGCGTTGGGAAAAGTGGAGTATGGCTTGGATGAGGACTTTCTCATGGCTTTGGAGTGGGGGATGCCGGCGGCGGCGGGAATTGCGGTGGGGGTGGACCGGTTGGTGATGCTATTTGCCGACACGGCTCACATCAACGACGTACTCTGGTTTCCCCTGGCAGAGATGTTTAACTTGGAGTAAAATAGCTTGTTATGGCGACGATTAAAGCAGGTAACATCACCAAAAACAGTTTTGTTTTGTACAAAGGTCAGCCGCACCGAGTGGTGAAGGCGGATTTTTACAGCCCGGGTAAGGGGTCGGCGCTGATGCGGGTGAAGATGAAGAGCGCGGTGACCGGGATGAATGCGGAGTTTACCTACAAGACCAATGAGCCGGTTGAGGACGTGGATGTGGACAAGAAAGAAATGCAGTTTTTGTACGCGGACGAGGTGGAGGCGACGTTTATGGACGAGAGAACGTATGAGCAAGTGTCGGTGCCGGTGAAGCTGGTGGAGGATAAGTTGGGGGTGCTGACGTCTGAAGTGCGGGTCAATGTGATGTTTTATCAGGACAAGGCGATTGGGGTGTTGTTGCCCCCCAACGTGACCTTGAGAGTGACTGAGGCGCACGAGGCAGTGGCGGGCAACCGTGTGAACGCGCCCAAAAAACCGGTGACATTGGAAACGGGCCTGGAGGTGCAGGTGCCGTTGTTTATTAAGACTGGGGACCGGGTGATTGTGGATACGGACAGTTTGAATTATTTGGCGCGGTCGACGGAGTAGTATTTCAGGCGGCGAGTTCTTTTTTGACGGGAACGGGAGGAGTGGAGCGGCCGGCAGCTCTGGCGCTTTCTTCTAAACGTCTGAAAAATTCTTCTGGGGATTCATCTGCAGTTTGATCGTCGTCTGGAATGGCGGTATCTGGTGAAGTGATGGGTAAGAGGGGGGTGCGGGAACGTCGTCTCTTATCAGTATTGGCATTGGCTTTAATGAGGGCCAACAGGTGGTCGAGAGTTTCTTTTGAGGACATGGTCTTTTATTCTCCTCTACTTGTCCAGGCTCGATTGATTCTGGCGGCTTGGCTGTTACCGCTCGAGTGTTCTTTTATGGACCTTTTTACGAATTCTTCGATACCAACTTGTAGTGTGAGGTCGTCTGGCCTGTGTTCCCCGCCAGCTTCATCCACTTCGACAAGGCCTGGATTTTTTTTGTAAACAAAGATTCTGACGGGTTTAGACGGTTGTTTTTCGGTCATGTTATCTGTTGACATAAGGTATTATCACTGATATGTCTGGAAAAAGTCTATGCTTGGGCGCATTGAATAGCCTGAGCATTCAGGGGTATAATGATCAGATTGGGTGGTTTTTTGGTGGTTTTGAGTGAATTCTTGGAGCGATGGGCTGAAGCGTTTGGATTATTGGCGTTCCTCTTGTAAAATCTAAGGTAGGCCGTCTTATAGGGCTATGATGTAACGGTAGCATGAGGGTCTCGTCGCCTTCGCTGCAGG
>CAYMQI010000035.1:0-10968 GCA_964392715.1 uncultured Pseudomonadales bacterium
TTCTCAAATTCGCAAGAAAATGAGAACATGTGCTATTATTAATCCATGCTCAGTCCCCGCCAGTTAGAAAAAATCGTCAAGGGCTTTTCCAACCACCGCCGCATCCAAATCCTGGAACTCCTCGATACCCACCCCGACCTCTCCGTCTTCGATATTTCCGACAAGCTCAAGGTAAACTACAAAACTATCAGCGAACACCTCCGCCGTATGGAACGGGCCGGCCTGATCACCAAAACCAATCGGGGTGTCACGGTCGGCCACGCCCACACCTTGCTTGGCCTAATCATTCTCAAATTCTTGCGAATATTAGAATAATCTCTTCCTCATGTCCGTCAATTTAAACTCAAAACAGCTCATCGACCACCTCGGTCAGGCCCAAACCCTCCTCGACTCCGACGCCACCTCCAAAGCCAAATTCAACGCCCTGCGGAAACTCATCAAGGGCGCTAACCCCGAGCTTGACCGCCATCTCCTCACCATCTCCAAAACCCTCACCCAAATCGACCAATTCCAACAAGGCAAAATTATCAACCTTACTGCCGCCCACTTACCCAGCCAGACCAAAGAGCAAAAACGCCGCAAGAAATTATTGCTCCTTCTCCTGCGCCAGTGGCGGCAGCTCAATAGCGAGGTCGAGAGGCTTCAACTCCAACTTACCCAGACCTCGGGTAGCGGCAACGCCGCCGGCCACAGCCTTGGCAAAATTTTGGCCGGCGCCAAAGGCCCATTGGGCTTAGTCACCCTGACAGCCGTCGCCATCATCGCCGGCTCCGCTTATCTCAACAGTCACTCCACCACTTTAGTAATCGAAAATTCCGCTTGCCAGACCATTAGCCCCATCGGCGTCAACGTCAAACTTCCCGGCATCAACGTTCCCAAACAGTCAATTCCTCCCGGCCGCTCCATCAGTCTCACTCTCCCCCAACTTAGGTTATCCGTCGACGCGACCAACCCAAACAAAATCATCTTGCGTGCTTTCGCTCTCCACTTCACTTTTGCCCGCTCGGGGGACGACACCGACGTTCTCTACAATCACCAATCCCTCCTGGGGCGCACCGCCGCCATCGACCTCTCCACTCCAGACCCTCACATTATCACTTTGCTCTGCCGCTAAACTACTCCCCCAACTGCTGAATCAGTTTATCCAGTTCTTCTTGGCTTGGTAGATCCTCGATGCCCAAGACGTTAGGTTGACCCGTGCCTACGGCTGGTGTTGCCTTCATCAACGCTCCAATGTCCGTAAATTTGATATCGGTGGGTGGCGTAAACAAGTCGTTGCTTACGTTAGCCTTATCGCACGATAAATCGGTCTGCGGCAGGTCCTCTCCTTTTACGTCAAAAATACTTTGTTCTGCTCCAGCGGTCGCCTCGGCACCCTCGGCTTCGTCAGGCTCAAAACAGATGGTCGAGCCTTGGGGCACCCCCTCCTGCCAGTTCCACATACAGTTGTCGCGCACGATCGTTTTGGTCAACTTACCCTCAACTACCATCTCGCTATAAAACTGGCCGTTTTTTATAAACGTCGTTTGGGCCACGCCATTGACTTCGGTTTCACATTTAAATTCCTGCCCCAGGGCCAACATGTCTTTTAGACCCCCCGTAAACGAACTCTGCTCTGTCTGTTGGTCGGTGTTCTGCCCCACTTGTTTTTGCCAGGGCAACCGGATACATCCACCCAACAACACGCCGCTTGCAATAATTAAACCGGTAATTTTTAGCGCCGACATATTTCCCCCTTTATTTCAAGCTAATTTACAGCAATTTATACTTTTTTGCTTTGGAATGCAACCACCACCAGCCTCTATGTATTCCTTCGCCGCTCTGCTAAATTTTTACTATGATCAAAGAGTCACCCCTCAACTCCTCTCCCCCGCCCCACCCCAAGCTCCCCCAGTTCAAGCTCCGCTTCCCCCGCTTTAAACTCTACCCCAGACTCAAGCCCCACCTTCCCAAGCTGGTCGTCATCGTCTTGTCGCTTATAGGCATCACGCTTTATTTTGGTGCCCAAAAATTTTTGGGCGACCGGCAATTTTCCAATTTATCTTCTGCCTACCAACAACTCACCGCCAGCCTCAATCAAAGCCACACTACCATGGCCGACCTCCAGCAACAACTCGATCTCCTCAAATCCCGGGACGAGTATCGGATCAATCAGGATCTGGAAGCCGAGCTTGTCAACATCCGGGAAACTTATCAACAGACGGTCGATGTTTACGAAGACCTGCTCAACTTAAAGGATCAAACCAAAAACACCCTCACTCTCGATCAAAATTTTGCCCAGATCCTCACTCTGCTTGCCAACCGTAACTACGCCGCCGCCGCCAAGCTCAAAACCCTCCAGGAAGACATCGACAAACAGCAAACCGCCGCCGCCGCCGCTTTCCAAATTCCGGCCTCAGTCGCCCCCAACAACTCTGCTCCAAGCTCTGGATATCAGCGCCAACGGGTCACCACGCCGGTTGGGGAATTTCTGGTCGACATCATTGCGGCCGACCTCGGCTCGACCCGCGTTATTGTCGACACCGCCGCCGACTCAGACTGTGGCAACGACTGCCCCGTCTTCTCTTTGGGCGATTACGTAGCCAGAAACGGCGCTTTTGCCGGCGTCAACGGCAGTTACTTTTGCCCGGCTTCCTACCCCAGTTGTGCTGGCAAAACCAACAGCTTCGATTTGTTGGTCATGAACAAAAACAAAACCTACTTTAACTCCGACAACAACGTCTACTCCACCAATCCCGCTGTGATTTTTGGCGACGGTTGGGTTCGTTTCGTGGCTCATGCTCAGGAATGGGGCCGCGACACTGGTGTTGACGGCGTCCTCTCCAACTACCCCCTCTTGGTCTCCGGTGGCAACAATGTCTTTGCCGGCGACTCCGATCCCAAAAAAGGCAGCCGTGCCGGCCGCAGCTTTGTTGCCTCCCGTGGTTCGACCGTCTACATCGGTGTTGTCTACAACTCCACCGTCGACGAAGCAGGAGCCGCCCTCACCACTCTAGGTATGGAGTACGCCATGAATTTAGATTCCGGTGGCTCCACCGCTCTTTGGTCAGGCGGCTACAAAGCCGGTCCCGGCCGCAACATCCCCAACGCCATCTTGTTTGTTGGCAAATAACCTCACTCCCGCACCACTTTGTAATACCCAAGCTTCACCGCTTCGCTGGTTACAAAATAAGCCGCCGTTATCAGCAGTACCGTTATCACCTGGGCGCTGCTTGGGGCAGCAAAAGCAAACAAGGTTTTACCGATAGTAGTAAAAGGCACCAGTACCGTGGCCGCTGCCGCCGCCCCAGTCAGCCCGATAATCGGCCATGACGGCCACTTGGTCCTGAAGAATATTTTTCTGGTCCGCAATGAATATAAAAGCAACAACTCAGTCAAAATACTGCCGATAAACCAGTTAGTCTGCAGCGCCGCTGGGGAGATCCGGTAAAATACCCCAAAGAAAATAAAATCAAACACCGTGCTTACCAGCCCCAGGGCCGTGGCAATCAAGGCGAAATCCCGCAGGTTATAACTCTCCGGCCTAGCCACTTCGGCCGAGTCCACCGTGTCGGTCGCAATCGCGATCAGCGGAAAATCCGACAGCAAATTCACCAAAAGTATCTGTATCGGCAACATCGGCAAGTAATCTATTATCAGTGAAGCAATCGCCACCGCATAAAAATTGCCAAAGTTGGACGCCAACGTCATCTTCACGTATTTGATCGTATTGGCAAACACTCCCCGCCCCTCCTCAATCCCGTCTATGATCACGCTCAAGCTTGGGTTTAGCAAAATCACATCCGCCGCCTCTCGGGCAATATCGCTGGCCCCGGCCACCACCAGGGCGACATTTGCACTCTTCAAAGCCGGCGCGTCATTAATCCCTTCTCCCAAAAACCCGACCTCAGCCTGCCTCTCCAAAATATCGATCAATTGATGTTTTTGTTGTGGCGAAAACCTGGCAAACACTTGCATCTCTTGGGCCACTTTGTGCTGCTTGGAGTGTGACAGTTCAAAAAATTCCTCACCCGTGATCACTTGGTTGCTCTCGGCAATCAAACCTATTTCTTGGGCCACGGCCCCAGCCACATCCGGGCTGTCACCCGTGACAATCTTCACCCCCACCCCCAACTGCGCTGCTTTGGCTATTGCTCCCAAAGTGCTTTTTTTAAGCGGGTCGGCAAAGGCCAAGAGTCCCACCAATACCAATTCACTCTCTTCCAAGCTCATCTTGTATTCTTTGGTCGCTTTCACATACTTGGCGGCGACCGCAATCACCCGCCGGCCCTTACTGCCCTGTTCCTTGGCCCACGCCAATTCTTGTTTGCCCAACTCTTTTTTCAAGTAAGGCGCGATCGCTTCCACCGCTCCCCTGACTATTAGTTCGGCCCTGCCTCCCGACCTATCAAGCACCACACTATTTCTCTTCCTCTCCGGATCAAACGGCAGCTCCGCTATTACCGACACTTTATTTTCCCCCCCGTCCTTTTGCCAGGCTTCTTCAATCGCCAAATCAAAAGCATCTTTGTTGTGACTTTTGGCGCTAATCGCCTCAAACGCTTTTCCAATCGCTTCATCTTTATCCCCGCCCCAAATTTCTGTCACCCTCAGTTTATTTTCTGTGATTGTGCCGGTTTTGTCCGTACACAAAATTTCAATCCCTCCCAAATCCTCAATCGCCGACAACCGCTTCACCACCACTTTATGATGGGCCAGCTTTACCGCCCCCCGCGACAGGGAAAACGTTATCACCAGCGGCAATGCTTCCGGTATTGCCGCCGTCGCGAGAGCTATCGCAAAAATCAACAACTCGCCAAAATTGATATCTGGCCCTTTAATCAATACATTGGCCACCACCACCACCATCAACGTCACCCCCACCAGCTTTAGTACGAAATTACTAAACCGCGACATGCCCTTTTCAAAACTGCTCACCTTTTTAGTTTCCACCGTCAGTTTGGCAATACTGCCTATATAAGCGGCCCCGCCCGTAGCAAACACTACCCCCACTCCTTGCCCGCCGATTACTTTAGTGGCCGAAAATGCAATATTGCTTGCTTTGTGTATCGGCACCTGTGCCAGAGTCATCGCCTCGGTATTTTTTAAAACCGGTACCGCTTCACCGGTGAGCACCGATTCATCCAAAGTTAAACCTTCTGTTTCTACCAGCCTCAAATCCGCCGGCACAATATCACCCGGTTGGATGCGCACCATATCCCCTGGCACCAAACTTTCGACAGGCACGCTAATACTCTCCCCCCCGCGAATCACTTGGGCATGAACCGTTGTGTATTTTTTT
Organism: uncultured Pseudomonadales bacterium; assembly: GCA_964392715.1. Taxonomy (GTDB): domain Bacteria; phylum Patescibacteriota; class Microgenomatia; order UBA1400; family CAYNFZ01; genus CAYMQI01. The sequence continues at coordinate 5,282 of CAYMQI010000035.1, forward strand.
AGTACCCGCAGCGCCTGTTCCGATCGGTATTCTTGGAAGAACCCAAGCACGGAGTTGATCATCACAAACATCAAAATCATCACTCCGTCAATCCATTCTTTAAGCCCAAAGGCAATCAGCGCGGCCACTACCAACAAATAAATAAACGGTGAGTGAAACTGGCGCGCCAAAATGTGCCACGCTGCCACTTTGTGGGCGACCACTGCATTGGCCCCATACTCAATGAGCCGTTTGTCTACTTCGGCCACGTCCAATCCTTGGGACGACGAACCCAGCTTCTCGGCCGCCCTCCCGCTTGCCAGTTTAGCCCACTCACCAAAGTCGGCCTTTTTTTTTGCCCTTGCCTGTTTTCTACCGAAAAATTTCATCATCTTTCACTCTATACTACCGAGGGCAAACTTCAAGCCTCACTCGACCAAACAGCATCACTTCCTAATCGATTTCCACAATTTCATAACCCATTTTTCCCGCCGGCGCCATCACCGTCACTTTATCGCCCTTCCTTTTGCCAACCACCGCCGATCCCAAAGGGCTCTGCAAGGACAATTTTCCCACTCTCGGATCAGCCTCATGTTCGCTCACCAACATAAACTCAAGCTCACCCGCCTCATTTTTTAGTCTCACTTTCGACCCAAAATCAACGGCCCCCGTTTTCTTTTTTGCCGCTATTTTGCCCCATTGGAGCAAGTAATTTACCCGCCGCAACTGTCGCCGTACATTCCCTAGTTCAAACTTGGCATATTTATAAGCGCCATTCTCCGATAAATCCCCCATCTCCCGCGCTGCTTGGAGGCGTACCAAAATTTCTTCCTGCTGCTGCTCCAGCGTTTTCCGTTGTGTTTCCAACACTCCCCAATACTCTTTAGTTAATTTAATTGTTGGTGGTCTTCGATTCATCATTGTCCTTTGATCATCAATCATTCTCAAATTCGCAAGAAAATAAGAATAGTCTCGCTTTCACTTGTTCTCAATCTTTTTTAGAGCTTCTTGGGCCTGGGCATTTCCGGGCAGTACTTCCAAAACTTTATGGTAATATTCCCTGGCTTTTTCATAATCATGATACTCGCCCTCATATAAAGTTCCGATCCGAAACAATAAATCTGCATTGTCAGGATCATCATCCAAATAATATTTATAAAACGCCAACAACTCATCCCATCTCTTAAGCTTCACATACAACTCGATCATCGTTCCCTGAAACGCCCCCCCGTAAGGATCCTGCTCCAGCGCCCGCTTGGCATAGATTAATGCTTTTTCATAATCTCCTGCCTGTTGATATACCCGAGCCATACCATTTGTCGCTACGCCGCTCATCGGATTTTGTGCATAGGTTACCGGCCACAATGTCGACGAATCGTGCCACACTTGGTTTCTTTTGACTGCTTGGAAACTGTAACCAAGCAGGATTGCTACCACCCCGCCCAGCACCCACAGTCTCAGTCGTTCCTTTTTTATCAATTCGCTGAGCATAGCTGCCACCATCAGCACAAACCCTACCGAGGCCAAATAAGCCCGCCGCTCGGCAAAGATTCCCACGATTGGAATAATTCCCAAGCCGGGCAATAAAGTCACCCCGATCCAAACTAATCCCAAACTATAAAGCGGCCGCCGTTTCTGTAGCCACCAGCTTGCCCCAAGTACCAATATACTCACCCCGATTCCCGCCATTACCCACGGCTCGCTCACGGGAAGGGGTGGGGCAGGAAAATCATTGTTATAGTCTTGTACAAACAGCGCTGTCAATCCGTTCGGAAACAGGTGGTTTGCCGATAGTGACACCGGCCACACCAAATACCTGATATATTGTCCAAACATTGTCACCACCAACAACAAGTTTGTTGGCAACGACTCATACACATAGGTGGCTTGTCCTACTCTGGCCAAAAAATAAAGTCGCAGCAGCCAGTAAGCCGCAAATCCAATCAAATATGGTCTTAACTCCTTCGATTTCAGACTCTCGAAAATTTTTCTCTTAAAGCATAAATAATCGATTGCTCCAATCACCATGGGCAATGTCAACGCCAACTCATTGGTAAACATGGCCAATACCCCCAACATCCAAGCCCACTTTAGATACTTCCTTTGTGTTTCCTTCCTCCCCCGCACATACCAATAAACCGACGGCAAATAAAAAAGCACAAACAACAAGTCTAATCCTGCCATTACCCACGCCACGGCCTCGACGTGTATCGGGTGAGCGGCAAACAGCAATCCTGCCAGCAGGGCCACCAGTTTTTTACCACTCAATTCTTTTATCAATAGGTACACAAATGCAGTCACGCTGGCATGCGTCAATACCACCAACGTATGGTAGGCCAAAGGCTTAGTTCCAAAAGCCATATAAACCAAGGCGTCCAGCACTCCTCTCACCGGTCTGTAGACGTGAGTATCATCCCTAGGATAAACCCCCGCCATCAGGTTACCCACAGTCAGTTTCGTGCCCGCTTCTTCACGGTTTACAATAAACACATAATCATCCCACACAAATTGATGGCCCAAAGTGTTGGCGAATACCAGAAAGGCAACTACCGCCACCGCCGCTACCAAATATCTATCTTTAGTCTTTTTTATTGCTTTGACAAAACTTTCCATAACACCCAGTATATTACATCGTGCTAGTCTTCTCCCCCTTTTTTTATCCATCCTCAATCGCTAAAATGATTAAGTTAATCAAAAAAGTTACATCACCCATACTAAAGCCATGATCCAAATTCTGCTCGTCGCCCTCATTGTTCTCTGGTTTCTCGGCTACATCTCCATTCCTTGGCTCAACATCCCCAGCTTTACCGTTTTTACCATCAACGGTCGTCCCATCTCTGCCTTTGAACTGATTATCCTCATCGTCGTCCTCTGGGCCATGACCAATTTAAAATCCCCCTTCCGCCACGTCGCCCTCGCCCTGATCGTCCTTTGGCTTCTCTCAATCCTTGGCTTTATCGCCATCTCCGGCCTTTCCAACCTTCTCATCCTGGCCATCATCGTTGGCATTGCCGGCAGCCTCTTCCTCAAATAACCCCATAAACCATTCAACCATCAAGCCATTTTGTTATCGTTTCGCTTTCGCCTTCTCCGCCTTGACGTAACTTTGCACTTGACTCCAATTGCCAGCCCCGTCTTTTGGTACCAAAATAAATTGCCCTCGCCCCGACGTCGAATTAACCAGCACATTTTCCGTACTCAAATTCACCCGCGCCATCTTCATCTCCGCCCGGTTTTTCGTCAACTGAGAGAGCACCGCAACCTGATCCAATTTAATATCCGTAACCACCATCCGCTGGAAACTTTCATACACTCGGGTTACATTTTCCAAGGCCTTGATCGACAACAGTTTATCCCAGATTCCCGCCAACATCGCCATTTGCCGGCCGCTCCTGCCAAAGTCGCTACTGCCGTGCCTTGACCGGGCAATTTTCAACGCCTCCTGCCCATTTATGCTCTGACGCCCGGCCGGATAATACAATTTTTCATACCGGCACGGAAATTGCTTCTCCAACAAAAACCCCGACATCGTCGCGCTCATCGCCGTTACCTGCTCACCGCTTAAGCCGCATAGCTCCAACTCGCGCCCCCGCACCGGGTACCAATCATCAGCAACAGTTTCGTCAAGCTTGATCCTGATTCCCCCCAAACTATTAACCAACGCTTCAAATCCGCCAAAATCCACCCCCACAAAATTCGTCACATTTATTCCGGTCACCTCGGCCACCGTCCGCTTCAGCGTCTCCACTCCAGAAATTACCTTATCCCGCACCACCCCATCTTTTGGATACTCGCCCGCGTTAAGTCCAAGTGCCATCACTTCATTTATTTTCCTCCCTCCGGCCACCCCCACCCACAAATCACGAGGTATCGACACCAAAGTAATTGTGTTTGTTCCAAAGTCAATTTCCATCACTTGAATAATGTCAGTGAGATACCCTCCTTGGTGTCCCGCGCCCCCGTACCCCAACAGCATCACTCCAAACCTCTCCACTCCCTCATCAATCACCGGCTCGGGCGTAGCTGGGGGTAGATTTTCCCCTTCCGCTTCCACCGCTTGCGGCGATATCAACTCTTGATCTTTCTGCCCAGACCAAAAGGCAAATATTCCTACCACTCCAATCAACAGCAAAACTAACCCCCCGCCACTCACCAGCAATCGTTTTTTGGTGAACCTTCTTCTGCCCAACAAAAGTATTGCTCTTGCCCTGATTATCAGCTTCTCTGCTTTGGTTTCTGGATTTAACATAGCCGACCACTAAGTCAAGGTTTCATTTTACTCTCACCCCACCCACTATTCGCCACTTGAATTTTTACAATTCTTATATGAAGATATAGGCTTGTTATGCCCACCCCACTCAAATATCTAACCATCTTTACTATCGCCGGGACAATTCTGGCAGGCTGTTCTCTTAAAAGCACCGACACTGATACCACCGCCACGCTAGAGTCACCGGAGCCAGCCAAAAATCAGCAGGAGCAAGTGAGCGAACTCAAAATAGAAGATTTACAGGTAGGTACCGGCAATCAGGCCCAAGCCAACGACAAAGTTTCCGTCCACTATACCGGCACCCTCACCGACGGTAAAAAATTCGATAGCTCCCTCGATCGCAACCAACCCTTCGAATTCAGCCTCGGCAGCGGCCAAGTCATCAAAGGTTGGGACCAAGGCATTGTCGGCATGCGCGTTGGCGGCAAGAGAAAACTCACCATTCCGGCGAGCCTTGCCTATGGTGACCATGGTGTCGGCGGCGTCATCCCCCCCGGCGCTACCCTCGTCTTCGACGTCGAACTTCTTAGTGTCAACGGCAATCAGTAATTTCCTTTCGCTACCCATTTGCCATTTGCTACCTGCTATACGCTATAATCTTCCCATGTCTGACGATAAATTCTCCGCTGTTTGGGTCTCCCACTCTTCCATTGGCGATTTCCTCAAATGTCCCCGCGCCTACTACTTAAAAAACGTCTACAAAGATCCAAAGACCAACCACAAAATTCAAATCATTTCTCCGCCCTTGGCCCTCGGCCAGGCTGTCCACGACGTTTTAGAATCGCTCTCCAATATCCCCACCCCCGACCGTTTCAACGAACCCTTGGTTCCCAAACTTGAGGCCGTTTGGAAAAAAGTCGCCGGCACCAAAGGCGGCTTCTTTGACAAGAATCAGGAGAGAAAGTATTTCGAGCGCGGCAAAGCCATGCTCGGCCGCGTCTTAAACCACCCTGGCCCGCTCAAAAACTTGGCCGTCAAGATCAAACAGGATCTGCCCAACTATTGGTTTTCCAAAAAAGAAGGCATTATTTTCTGCGGTAAGATCGACTGGCTCGAGTATCTCCCCGATGAAGACGCCGTTCACATTATCGATTTTAAGACGAGCCGTTCCGAAGAAGACCCCGACTCGCTCCAGCTGCCCATCTATTTACTCCTTGTCAAAAACACCCAAAGTCGTCAAGTCGCCAAAGTAAGTTACTGGTATCTAGAATCTTCCGACAAGCCCGTCGAAAAAGACCTACCCGACCTGGCCGAAGCCCAAGATCGCGTCCTCAAAGTCGCCAAACAAATCAAGCTCGCCCGCTCCTTAAATCGCTTCAAATGTCCCCACGGCGGTTGCTTTGCCTGCCGCCCCTTTGAGGCCATACTTAAAGGTGAGGGTAAATTTGTCGGCACCGACTCCATGCGCCGCGACATCTACGTCCTGCCTCCCAAAGAA
>CAYMQI010000036.1:0-10014 GCA_964392715.1 uncultured Pseudomonadales bacterium
TCCGCTTCCGTCCCGACTTCCTCATCAACCTCCCCCAAGACATGAAAAAACCCATCATGGAATGGAAGCAGGTGAATCCATAGGGAAAGGCGAACTTCGGACTACACACCCCATACGTATTGATTGAATAAGATCAAGCATTTGGCTTTTGAGTTAAAATACTGAAGTTCAACTGTCGATGTCAACCTCGGGGGTTGACATCTCAAAGCTCCGGCGGCGGCAAGGAAAAGGGGTTAAAGGGGAAAAGGAATTGCCGCCGCCTCCGCTTCTTGCTCGTCCCGCTTATTGCCTCGCAGATCGGCAAGCACCATGACGCGGCCTTAATCCTATCTGCCATCAAGCAAGCGATCCAAGTAACAGGTCATCTCCCTAGCTTTTTCCATTCTGATCAGGGGAAAGAGTTTATGGCCAAGGTGGTAACTGATTACCTAGAGTTGCAGGGAGTGAAGGTGTCGGTATCTGCCAAAGCTTCTCCCTGGCAAAACGGCTACAAGGAGTCCTTCTTTGGTCACTTTAAGGACGAGTTTGGCGACATCAACCGCTTCAATAGTGTGGGGCAACTCATTGAGGAGATCTACTCCCAAATCCACTACTACAACTATGACAGGATCCACCGCTCACTGAAAATGTCGCCGGTACAATTTGCCGCTCTCCATTTCCCAGAATATTGTCTTCACAAACGGGGGGCTTGACAATCAAAGGGTTTTTCACAAAATAGAAATTGTCCAATCGCAGTGAATTTGCAATCTGAACATCCTTTGAAGTTGCGCACTCTGGAAACTTTCAGACGAGAGGAGAGCTGGATTACTTGACTTGGTAGGGAGTGATGTCGACTTTGATGCCCGGTGACATAGACGAGGAGATGACCAGTTTTCTGATCTTGTCGGGGTTGACGGCTTTGGCGAGGGCGGCGAGGTTGTCGAGGAGTTCTTGGTCGCTCATGGTGGTTTTGCCGATTTGGACGTGAATGAGGGGGGCTTTTTTCTCGGTCTTGACCGTAAACTTGCCGCCTGAGAGCTCTTTTTGTTTCCCCGCGGTATCCTTGGTGAGAGTGCCGTTTTTGGGGTTGGGCATGAGGCCTTTGGGGCCCAAAACTTTGGCCAGCTTGGCGAGGCGGGGCATGTATTCGGGAGTGGCCAGAAGCACGTCAAAGTCGATTTGGCCCTTTTCGATCTGGCTCAAGAGTTTGTCGTCGACCACAGCGACGCGGACCGATTTACCGGTGGCGTGGGGGAAGGAGAGGTCGGCGCTAACTTTGGCGTCGGCGTGGACGAGGTCGGCGGTGACTGTGGCGTGTTTTTTGCGGGAGACGCGTTTCAAGAGTTCGACGGCGGCAACGGGCGCGTATAAAGTGGTGCGGTCGACTTGGCCGCGGGCGTTGATATAGCGCTTGGAGCGGGAGCGTTCTTTTTTGGTTTTTTTCTCTGGTTTGGACTCGGGCGTGGTGGTGGCTTCGGATGATGTGGATGGGCTTTCGATCACAGAATCATTCTGCTTTTGGGGAGCCGCAGGAGTTTTTTTCTTACCTTTTTTCTTTTTGGTGTCTTTGTCTTCGACGGTGACGGACTTGTCGATGGTTTTGTGGCTGCCCATGGTCTCACCTCCGGTGAGAAAATTCTAAATTACAAATTGTTAACTTAGGCTTTGATCTTGACTCCCATACTGCGGGCGGTGCCCATGACGGTATTGATGGCTGATTCGAGGTTAGTGGTATTAAGGTCGGGGAGTTTCTCGGCAGCGATGGCGCTGACTTGGTCCCGGGAGAGCTCGCCGACAAACTCAGTGTTGGGCTTGCCGGAGCCTTTTTTGATCTTTAATTTCTGGCGGATCATCTCGGAGACGGGGGGGAGTTTGGTGACGAAGGTAAAGGTGCGGTCTTCGTAGACGGTGATTTCGGCGGGGATAATTTGGCCGCGTTTATCCTTGGTGGCTTCGTTGTAGGCGTTGCAAAACTCCATGATGTTGACGCCGTGCTGGCCTAGGGCGGGCCCGACGGGAGGGGCGGGGTTGGCGGCGCCGGCGGGGAGGTTGATCTTTAAAATGGTTTTGATTTTTTTGGCCACGAGATTAAAAGCTAGAATTTAAGAGTTAGAATTTAGGGCTTGGGAATGCGAGACAAACAGAAGACAATCTGAATGGTTTCGCAATTCCTTTAGGCAATCGCTGCCGCTAATTGGCTCAAGCGGTGGGAGTTCGAGTCAAACTCGACTTGATGTCGAGTACGACTCGACAAGGATTATATTTTAGCAGAGATTTTAAGCTTTGGCCACCTGGAGGCCTCCTTGGCATAAAGCTGCGGAGGGTGTGAGAAATTTTTTAGGCCTTCGCGACTTGTAGAAAGTCGAGTTCGACTGGGGTTTCTCGGCCAAAGATAGAAACGAGCACGGTAATTTTGCCCCTGGCGTCGTCGATGTTGTCAACGGCTCCCAGAAAGTCGGTGAAAGGCCCGTCGGTGATCTTGATGGCCTCGCCGATGGTGAATTGGGATTTAAACTTGGGCGCGGTCTGTTTGGCGAATTTTTGGATCGAGGCGACTTCGTTGGGGGGTAGGGGAGTGGGCTTGTTGCCGACGCCGACAAAGCCGGTGATGCCTTGGGTGGTCCTGACGGCCAGCCAAGAATCGTCGTCGAGAATGAGTCTGATCATCATGTAGCCGGGGAAGAGGTGCTCTTTGACTGTCGACTTTTTGCCTTGCTTGATCATGATTTTGTCTTGGGTGGGGATGAGGATCTCGAGGATTTTGCGCTCGAGCTTCATGGTTTTGGCGCGCTGGAGGAGGGTTTGGGCGATTTTTTGTTCGTGGCCGGAGTAAGTATGGACGACGTACCAGCGGGCTTTGGGGTCGTCGGTTTCGGTGATGATGACGTGGCTTCCTGAGCCTTTGGTTTGGGCTTGCTCGCGGTCTGTTTCGAGTTGTTCTTTGACTATGTCCCTCTTGGCTGTCGCTTTGGACGATGAAGCTGGTTTTTTGGTTTTGGCCATAAATATTTATTATTTGTTAAGGACGAGTTCGAGGAGCCGGACGAAGAAGTAGTCGAGAGCTCCCAGATAAATGGCGACGATGATGCTGGCGCCAATGACGATAATGGATAACCTGATGATCTTCGGGCGAGAGGGGAAGGTGACTTTTTTGAGCTCACTTCTGACTTCAAACAGAAAAGACAATAAAGAAATCTTCCCACCCCGGGGAATGTCAAGTTTCATTAGGGAGAATTTTAACAGCAGATGGGTGATTTGGCAATTAGTAGATAGTGGATCTTTGAGCCCAGGTCGTAGATGGGGTGATTGATTGACAGGGTGGAGGTCGTGGCGGTAGGATAGAAGTCTTGTGGGCCGTAAGTAATACAAAGTGTGAAGCAGCATGGAGGAGCATGGACAAACAAAAGAAGATCAAGAAAATCAGGAAAGCGGTGATCCCGGCGGCTGGGTTTGGTACCCGCTTTTTGCCCCAGACCAAGGCGATGCCCAAGGAGATGTTGCCGATTGTAGATAAGCCGGTGATTCAGATCGTGGTGGAGGAGTTGGTGGCAGTGGGGATTACTGATATAGTAGTTGTCACAGGGTATCATAAAAGGACTATTGAGGATCACTTTGATACACCAAGCCGTGAGTTGGTAGAAAACCTGATTATGGGTGGGGAGAAAAAGAAGCCTTTGCTTGAGGCAACAGAGAAGATTTCGGAGATGGCCAATTTTGTGTACGTAAGGCAGAAAGGGCCGTATGGTAACGGCACGCCTTTACTCAACGTGCGGCATTTGATCGGTAACGAGCCGTTTTTGTACACCTGGAGCGATGACTTTATCGTGGCTTCGCCATCGAGGTTTAGGCAGCTTTTGGACGTGTATGAGGAGTACGGCTGCTCGGTAATGGCCAGTATTAGGGCAAAAAAGAACGAGGATTATGGCCGGTATGGGTTTGCCGGGGGACAGGAGATCCGCCCGGGTTTAATCGATGCCAAGACGCTTATCGAAAAACCAGGCAAAGAGAACGCGCCTTCGGACCTGGCTACTGTCTCCGGGTGCGTATTGACGCCGGATATTTTTGACTACCTGGACCAAGCGCAGGAGCAGATGGGCGAGGGCAATGAGCTTTACTACAACGACGCGCTCAAACTGATGTTGGCCGACGGCAAGCGGGTGTTGGCGGCCGAGATCAAGGACGGCAAGTACTTTGATACAGGCAACAAGCTTGAGTACTTAAAGACAGTGGTTGAGTTTGCGGTCGACAACCCGGAGATTGGGGGAGAGTTTAGGGAGTATTTGAAGGGGCTCAGGCTCTAACTTGAAGACGACTCATCGGTCCAAGCGTTGCCTGCTGAGCGCATCAGAGCGTCTATGGTGGTCGTGCCGGAGGCTTCGACGGCGAGGCGAGAGGGAAGCATGTTGTCGTCGGTTTCTGGAATGAGAAGGCTTAGGCGTTGGTAGAGGACTTCGGAGAGTTGAAGGTCAGTTGGCGCGGATCGTTCGTCGAAATAGTCATATTTTCTATCTGGTAGTGTGCTCATTAAGGTCTGATATATCTCGAGTGCGCGCAGGAGCGAGTCGTCATCGACACAATTGTCTTTCATTGAGTCTTTGGCCGAGTCAATAATTCGGGCTTCTTGTTTGGAAAGTCGTTTTTTAGGAAGCAAGATATTACGTGCAAAATCGAATGGGCTGAAGTCATATGAAGCCGCGGTGAAGTGTATTGATCTTACTGCGAGCATAATTTGTCTTTTTTGATCTGGGCGAACTTTATCGACACCTGAGATTATTTGGTCAATTTTTTTGTTTATGCCCAAGTTGAGTTGAAGATCTTTACTTATGTTGTATTTGTCAAGTAGCCTAACTACTCCTGGTCCGGCATTGATGAAGGCAAGACCTATGAGGGCGTTGCCGGCGACTCCGGCCCCAATAGCCGCGCTAGCAAGACCAGCTATTATTGCTACGGCCAGAGCAAGACCGTTATTTCTGACGTACCGCTTTTCTTTGTTGATTTTCCGCTGTTGATCGGAAAGGAGGTGATCGAAGTCTGTTTGTGGTGAATGGTATTTGTGTTTTTCGGACATAATTCGTCGGGTTTTACCACAGTAGAAAATACTTTAACACTCTAGTTTGTTGAGAGGGAGACGAACCGTTTCTGAAAGGTTCGGAACCTTCAGTGGTCGGGCAAAGTGGATTTTGGGGTTGTTTGGGCTGTGTGAGAAATGGGGTATAATGGCGGTAGCTCGATTTTAGGTCGAGGTGTAGTTTTTCATCTGGAAATTAGCAAAAAAGAGCCTTGACATGGGCTTTTTTTGTGGCAATAATGGGGGTGCCCTACGAAGGCTGGTAAGCGAGAAAGTTTTTCCTCGACAAACCAAACTTTCGCGGGAGACCGATGAAGTTCGGACTGGCCGTGGCCAGGTCGACAGGTCACCCACCTGGAGCAATCCGGGGAAAGTTTCTCACAAACCCCTTGGTAGGGCATTTTAGTGGCAGAATGGTTAATAGCGTATAGCGTATAGCGTATAGCGTATAGCGTATAGCGTATAGCGTAGAGCGCGGGGTGGTATTTTTAAGTTGTTTAAGCAAGCAACAACTGCCTTCGGGTGGGGGCTGGTGGTTGTTTGGGACCCTTACTGAGTGTTATAAATAGCTGATGAGTTTAACTAAGCAAGATTTACGAGCGATAAAAGGAATTGTAGAGGAGACTGTTGAAGTGCAGTTGGAGGGTAAACTCGAGGAAAAACTAGATAGCAAGCTAGAAGAGAAACTGGAGAGCAAGCTGGAGGAAAAACTAGATAGCAAGCTAGAAGAGAAACTGGAGAGCAAGCTAGAAGAGAAACTGGAGAGCAAGCTGAAACCTTTGAAGAAGGACATTCACTATATTAAGAAAACACTTAACTTGATGATTGAGCGTTATGATCCGATGGTGGTGGATCATGAGAGGCGGCTAGATAAGGTGGAGACAGTGTTGAAGATTGGCCGGCAGTGAGATTGTTGTGTAGTTGCCTCTGGTTTGATAAGATTTTTGAGTTAAAATAAGCAATTTGCAGTTAAGTTTTCCCAGGTAGCTTAAGTGGCCCCACTTCGCTAAAGCTCCGAGGGGCTGTAGAGGTTGGTTGGGGTCTAGATTAAAATATGAGTAGGCGGTGATTGATTAGTGTGCCTGGATAGTTCAGTGGCAGAACGCCTTCTTGGTAAGAAGGAGGTTGTGGGTTCGATTCCCACTCCAGGCTCAGCTTGTGGCGGGCGCGGTAAGAATGAGGCCGGAGGGTTGCCTCCCCACCGTAGGCTCAGAGATTGGATCCTAGATTGTAGAATAGATGGTAGAACTTATATTGATATATGGCCCAGACTGAAAAGGAAAAAACTGATGTTGGCGGGCGGTGGTTTGAGGGTCGAGTGGCGCGAGTGTTGGTGCTTGGCGGGGTGGGTGTGGGGTTGATTGTGGCTGCAAATTTGACGGCGCGTGGATTGGCAGATCAGGAAGCTCGAGTGTATGCGGTGGAGACCACTGTACCAAGCACCATTGGCGGAGAGTATTCTGTTTGGCTGGTAGATGGGGAGGGGAGGAGATTTCTGATTGAGGGTTATGAAGGGGCGCTTGATTGTGATAGTGTAATGAACGCGGCGGTGACTGGAGAGGAGGGCGAGGGCGGCGTCAAAAAACCAACAGGAATGGACTTGGGTGAGGATGGGTTGATATGGCAGGGAGAAGGGTGGGGAGTCAGGCAAATTCAGGGACAATTGGTAACCGATATTGAAGAGGCGGAACTGAGGATGGAAATGCAAGGAAAGGAGGTAAGCGAGGTGTTGGTATCTGAGGATGGTAATTTTATAGCGATTAAATTCGATCAGAGTGAGAAGAGTGCAGGAGGTTTGGCGATCTTGTCGAGGCAGGGGTGGCTGATGAGCGCGTTGTCGGGAGAGGGAGAGTACATTACCGGAGGAGAATGGTCGCCAGGCGGGAGCAATTTTGCTTATTTTGCGCTTGGGTTTAATGCCGAGGGAGGACTGGAGCGGGCGGCATTGGTGGCGGTAAGGATTGAAGATGGTAGAGTTGCCATAATAGTTTTTCCCGGTGTCGGCCAGAATGATGGTTTGTGGTCGTGGTCACCTGACGGGGCTCAGATAGCTTATGCTAGTAGTTCGGGTACGACGGGTATAAGTAAAGTGACGGTGGTTGATATGGCGACGTCGACGCCAAGAGATTATAAGGTTGCCGGGAGGATGTCTACTATTGATTGGACGGGTGAGGGGACTGTGTTGATGATGGGGCAAATGGATGGCCGGGCAGTGGTGCAGGTGCTGGACCCTAGAGACGGCCGTGTAGCTGATGTGTTTGTGGATGAAGGGCTCATTAAAGTGGCGGATATGTGTGGGTAGTTGGCGACTTCGCGAGCGGCGGTTTGAGTTGATCTTGAGGTGGGGGAGATTGCTGGTAAAATAGTGTTGTTACTTTTCATTTGCCTGCTGAGGTACTCAAGTGGACAACGAGGTCGGTCTGTAAAACCGATGGCTCACGCCTACGAAGGTTCGAATCCTTCCCTCAGCACAGAAAGCGATTTTCGTTGGTGGCGCTCACCGCGGGGGCGGGCGCGGCGAGCGCTTTATACGGATTCTGCCAGCTAAATTCGAGGCGGCGATTTCTTAAAAAGTAGTTCGAGCCAGCATTTTTGGCGAAGATTTTCAAATCTTCGCCATTATCTTTTTCGCGCGCGATTTTTTGCGCTCGCAGAGCGCTAAAGGCAAATTCTTTCAGTGGTTCGAGCCAGACACTTCCCCTCTTTTGAATTTCCTCTATTTTCTCTTTGAGAATTTGTTGTTTTTCCAGAAATTCATTTTTCTTTTTTTGGTAACTTTTGGTATCAACAGTTTCGTCGAGGAAAATGTCTAAAAGTTTGTCGAGTCTTTGGTCAAGAGTTTTCAGTTCTTGTTTTAGTTTTGCTAATTCCATTTTTGCTTGACCATTTTCTTTTTCAGCGTCTCTTTCCGCCCAAGCAATGAGTTGATCGGCCCACTTTTCAGAAATTGCTACTTTTCCGGCAATTTCTCTTAATTGCTCTTCTAGTTCTTCCTCTCGAATATATTTTTGCGAGCAGTTACCGGATTTTTTGGTACAACGGTAATAGGTATATCCAACTTTTCCTCTGGTCCGGGGATAAAACTTAAAATGTTTTTCGGCAGTGATGGCACTGCCGCACTCACCGCATTTGATAAATCCGGTGAAAGCAAAAGCATTGGTGTGTGGTCTGGGATTGTATTTTGCTTTCAAAACTTCCTGGACTTTATTAAAGAGTTTTTTCGTGATTAAGGGTTTGTGTTTTCCTTCGTAGGTTTCACCGTGATAAACCATTAGGCCGTAGTAAAAACTTCTTGTTAGAAGATCACGGATTTGATTGAGATGTAAAGGTTTGCCGTTTTTCCTTTTGATTCCGTTTCTGAAAAATAGGTTGCGAATGTCTGCCATGGAAAATTCGCCAGCGGCGAATTTTCTAAAGGCAATCTTTACTAACTTTGCTTCCTTGGGATCAACTGCTATTTTTCTGGTATTTCTGTCGTTCTTGTAACCAAAAGGGGCGTACCCCGGCCAATCGCCGCGGCGAACCTTGAAATACAAACCTCGTTTTACATTTTCGCTCAAATTATCCACATAATATTTTGATTGGCCAAACGCGATTGAAAGCATGAATTTACCTTGCGGTGTATTCTCAAACCAAAAGGAAGGAAATTTTAATGCTTGTAATTTCCCGGTATCCACTAAGTAGATAATCTTTCCACCATCAATGGAATTTCTAGCCAAACGATCGGGGTGCCAACTGACAATCCCATTAGCAAAGCCTTTCTCAATAAGTTTCATTAAATTATTAAAAACTGGTCTTCCGGGGATTTTTGCTGTTTCTGCTTCCGTCAAAAACTCTGAAATCTCAAGTTTTTCTCTTTCGGCAAACACTTTTAATTCTTCAATTTGTTGCGGAATAGACATAATTTGTTTGTCTTTTTCGTCGGTTGATTTTCGGCAATAGGCAATGTATTTAATCATTATTTTCCTTTCTTTAATTTTTGCGTTTTTCTTTTCTTTTTACGCCGCCTCGAATTTAGCTGGCAGAATCCGTATAAAGCGCTCGCCGCGCCCGCCCCCGCGGCGAGCGCCTACGACGAAAATCGCTTTTTGTGCTCTATTTACGCGCAAATTCGAACTTTTTTCAAATCTCAAAGGTAGGGCGGCGGCTGGACGGCCGCAGCCGCCGCCCCTTATTGCGCTCGGCCTTCGGCCTCGAAAACTTTTAAAAATGCTGGCTCGAACTGTCCCGCCTCTGGCGGGACTAAAGAAAAAACGCAAAAATTTTAAAGGCGCAACCGGTGGAATTAACAAGAAATTGCTTTCTGTTATCCGATTGCGCCATCAAAAAAAGCAATTTCTCAAATTGTTAATTCCATAATCACTATACCAAGAATCATGGCAGGAAAACAAGTGGATTTTTAAAAATCAACAATTTTTGGTATACTCCATCTGGTTTGATAGATAAAACTAAATATTAACCGAGAGGAGGTGTAAAAAAATGGGAGAATTTGGATCAGAAATAGTCATTAAACAAAATGCAGACAAAACAGCGGAAGTGGTAAAAACATCTATTGAAATAGGTGGCGGTAAGGTTGAATTTGGAATCACGCTTGGAGATATCACCGAAGCAAACGCAGAAGCGATTGTTACTCCTGCTAATCCAGGCTTTGAATACGCTGGAATGTTAAGTGGAGTACAAAATGCAATAGCTAAAAAAGCAGGGATGGCAACTTTTGAAGAAGCTGAACGAAATGCAAAAGCTACTGTTGCGGCCGGTCACGGTGTAAAAGACCACGATAGTGATTTGGTTGGTGTTCCTTTAGGATTTGCTACTGCCACAACCTCCGGCAAACTTAAAGAAAGAGGAATAAAACGTATCATTCATGTTAATAACATGAGAACTGGGGGGGGTGCACCTTGTGACGAGGAGGTAGTCAGACTGGCAGTTAGCAGTTCTTTAGCAGTCGCGGATAGGGAACATCTTAG
>CAYMQI010000036.1:10024-10284 GCA_964392715.1 uncultured Pseudomonadales bacterium
CAGGCGTATGGGGTATGAGTGTTGCTGAATCTCTTTCTGGAACAATCCAGGGAGTTAGAGATTACTATCGAGATATTAATCCTAAATCAGGTGTCAGAAAAGTTAATTTTGTTGTATACGCTCAGCCGTCGCTCAAAAACGCCGGGGATATGCAAAGAATACTTTCGCAAGATGTTTTGCCTAAGTTAGGATAATCTCAAAATCTTTCGCCTCAAGGCAAAAGAAAAATCACGCGCGAAAAAGATAATTAAAAGCGAGGC
>CAYMQI010000036.1:10294-10943 GCA_964392715.1 uncultured Pseudomonadales bacterium
AATTCCACCGGTTGCGCCTTTGAAGTATTGAGAAATTAGTTCTTTAAAATTTTTGCGTTTTTTCTTTTAGTCCCGTACCGTCTGGTACGGGACAGTTCGAGCCAGCATTTTTTAAAAGTTTTCGAGGCCGAAAGCCGAGCGCAGATGGGGCGGCGGCTGAACGGCCGCAGCCGCCGCCCTGCCTTTGGGACTTAAAAAAAGTTCGAATTTGCGAATATACAGAGCACCTCGACTCGTCCAGCAAAGCTGGACTTACTGGGTACTTGTGGAGGTTCAAGTTTGACCCTCGAGTGTAAAATGAGTGGATATGAGTAAGCAGGAACTAGGCTTGGTCGTGCTGGAAGCTCTGACACCTCGAGACCGGAGTGGGGATGAAATGACCCGGAGGAATCCACTTTATTGCCAGGCTATGTTCGTTGAAGAGTACCAAGAGTGGTTGGCGGAAGGTGTAAAGGGAGCCAGGGAGTTTTTTGCAGAATCGAGCCGAGCAACGAAGGAGGCGTATGATAGAAGGCGCGGCTGGAAGTTGGGACGATAGAGATTTGTGTTTGGGTTTAATTTGGTTTTGTCGGGTGGTTGTTAGAACTTATTTTTCCAAATTTTTGTGTTCTATGTGTGGGTATTGGGTGGATTATTCCTTTTTTTATTG
>CAYMQI010000037.1:0-10585 GCA_964392715.1 uncultured Pseudomonadales bacterium
AAGTTAATTTTTTTAAGCGAATAAGGTGCAGAGTCGAAGAGCTTATTTCGCTACAAGTCTATTATACCCCACATCAACTATTAGACCATTATCTGAAAATCTGTTGAACACTTCCAAGACTAGATTGGTGGATGTTATTGAGCAATATATTCTGGAACAAGCATCTGAAGGCATCCTGGAGCTGTCGTTCAATCAGATCAAAGCGCACGCACAGAGCATGGACTTTCGCGAACGAGATATTCTCGAGACTTTGTGGACAATGGTGAATAATGGTACCATAACGATGCGTGAACAAGGGAGATTTAGGTCAACCCGATACTATTCGCATACGAGGTTGCGGAACGCTTTCTTGAAGCACGCGCAGGAGCTTCTTGAACGGTTTGGGAACAACAGGGGAAACGGTTCCAGTTCAGATTCGTAGTATTTTGTGAATCGACGTTGCAGTTGTTGCGAGATCTAAGAGTCAGAATATGCCAATTACACTTGGCTCTGACAAATCATTTGCCACATATGAATTGACAAGGAGTAGTATTTTGGATACAAATAAGTCTACTCAATCTTTAGATGAAACAACAATGGAGCATGACAGATCCTTATCATCATCTGTAGTTGAGATTCTAGATGCTACCGACGATACCGCAGACTGGATTCGCAAACTCGAGAAAGTGTTTGCAAATCTAGATGATTGGTACGAGGGTAATCCGCCAAACTCTGAGCAGATTGCCAAGTATGTTATTGACAAGAAACCCACACATGAACGATTGGTATTGAGTATCTCTCGCAATCTACAAGAGGGCTCCCCCTACTATCGTGTCACTCTCAATATTCTGGGAGAGACCGAAGCGGCTCCCTCCTCACAAAGAACTGTGTTCAGTTCACACATTACGTCCATCCAGATTGAGGAAAACCGCGCCAACGGGACGTTTCCCTTTTATGCTCGGTTCATCAGCAAGAACGGAAGAGAGAATCCCGATTTTCAGATGCTACTCGCACCTACAGGTAGCTATCAGATATCTAGTGATTGGGCAGAATAAGACATCCTAAACCTACTTACGTATCGGTACGCTTCGCAACGCTGATATTCCTCAGCAACTATTTTGGAACATCTGGCTCATTTGGCTTTGATATATCGCAAAGCCACCTGAGTCCTATTTGTGATAGGCCCAAATGTCCGAAGCCAACCTCTTTGGAGCAAAGATAATGGTGGATATCGATTGGGACACTCTGAAAATACGCGAGTTTGTCACAGGTATCGAAGCCGCCTTCTTACTTGAAAAGAAGCAAGACGGAGTTAAAGCACCTCATTACATAATACTGTGTCCTGGAGCTATAAATCGATGGGAAGAAGCGAGAGAGCTTTTCTGTGGCTTACAGGAGAAAATTACTTCCAAAGTGATTTGTAGTGATAGGAATTTCACGACAATTGTTCGTTGGCTCGGCTACGAAGAATTGAAGGAAACTTACTCAGTCAAATCTACAGTCACTACCCCTGCCGTTGATGTGGGATACAACATTGGTCAATTGCTACACAAATATCCGAAGACCACCTTCGAGTTTGTGGCATTCTCTCGATATGGATTTATTATCACTGGCGCGGTTGATCGACGAAGGATCTGCGCTGATGATCGCGCCAACCGGGAGCGGCAAGACGGAGGCGGCGATGCTTTGGGCAGGGCAGCAGCTTGAGTTGCGTCCGGGTTCGCGTCTGTTTTATACGCTTCCTTACCAGGCCAGCAAAGGCATCCAAAACCCCAACAATCCCAACAATCCCACCCCCCACAACTTCCAAATATCCTTGGGTTCTCTCTTCCTCCAATACCGCCAGGCCACCAGAACCACCCTCAATTAAACTCAATGATTTACTACCACCGCTTTGTATCCCGCCCTTTCGATCGCTTTTTTGAGCTTCACCATATCCACCCCCCCATCCCGTACCACCACCCGGGTCTCTGCTTTAGCATAAGACGTCCTCGCCTCCACCACCCCAGCTATTTCCTCCAACTCACCATCTATATTCATCGCACAAGAGCTGCAATGCATCCCTTCTATCTTCAAAACAACCTCCTCGCCGGCTACCTTCTTCTTCAAAAAATTAAACATTACTCTACCCTATTAACTAATTACTATTCCCGGCTCATATGACTTCCATCACCCCGGAATACATCCCCATCGCACACGAAAACGTGTATCTGCCTTTTTTATTTGGCACAAACACAAAGCTCTTCTCATCGGTCGGTTTTAATCGTACCGAAATTCCAAACGCCGGGAACACAAACTCGCTAGCACACGAGTAAGCACCATTGGCCCTCAAAGTCAGTGACACTGGTATCCCCGCTTTTACTTTAAATCTGTTCGGGCGATATCCTCCACTGGCTATGTTTATCAATATCTTTTGTTCGCCTTCGACCACCTTGGCACTTTCATTCTCGCGCGAATAAATTATTCCGGCCGGGTCCAAGATGGCAATTTTGATCTTCCCCAAAGTCACTGGGGCATCCAACACCACCAACACTCCATTCAGACTAGATATCGCCAGCAGCACTAGTGCCACCGCCGCCACCTTCTCAAACTTTCCCTGCCACACTTCCGACATCTTGGCCACCCCTACTCCAACCAAACCAAACACAGGCATCGTCCCCACCACAAACAAGCCCATCACTACCGCCCCGGCCAGCGGACTGGCCGAAGTGATCGCCAACACCTCCATCGCTTGGGTCACCCCGCAAGGCACCAATACCGTCAACAACCCCAAAATCATCGGCGTAAATACTGCCTTACTCTTAGTCGAACCCCGCACCATTCTGGTAAAAAATTTCGGCGGTTGGATCAACACGTATCGAAAAATCGGGTGAAGCTGCAACAAATTCGCCGCCGAAGCCAGCATAAACACCGCCGCCAACGCCTGAAACCCCAATCTCACCGGCAAGGACAACTCCAATTTGCTCCCCAAAAATCCGAGCATTAACCCCAGTAACACATGGGACACCAGCTTGGCCGCCAAAAACATCACTACCGGCAACCAGTCCAACTGGTCCACAGAAAATTTTTCCTTCTTGCTCAGTCTTTTGTCATCCAGTTCCTCATCCTTCTGGTTGGCAATCACGCTCGAAAGCAACCCCCCTTGCACTGCCAAACACGACAACCCCCCAGTCGTCAGCCCAGTCAAAAAGATCGCTCCCCAATTCACTTTTCCTCCTTTATAAAGACACTCTCTTAAGTCTTAATGCATTAGCAACTACCGACACGCTCGAAAACGCCATCGCCCCCGCCGCCAACATCGGCGACAACTGTATTCCCCAGATAGGGTAGAGCACCCCCATCGCCACCGGGATCAATATCACATTATACCCAAACGCCCACACCAAATTCTCCACAATGTTTCTCATCGTTGCCTTAGACAATTTTATTGCCTTGGATACCAACGCTATGTCACTACGAAGCAATGTCACATCCGCCGTCTCAATCGCCACATCGGTGCCCATCCCCATCGCCATCCCCACGTCGGCAGCCGCCAGCGCCGGCGCATCATTTATTCCATCTCCAACCATCGCCACCACGCCCCCGCCCCGCTTTAATTCCTCAATCTTTTTCAGTTTGTCCTGGGGCAACACTTCCGCCACCACTTCATCCACTCCCACTTGCTCCGCCACCACCCGAGCCGTTTTCTGATTATCCCCGGTTAATAGCACCGTCTTTACCCCTTGCTTTCTCAGCTCTTCCACCACTGCCTTTGCCGATCTTTTTACCGTGTCGGCTATGCCCATCACCGCCACTGCCGCCTCACCCACTCCCACAAACGCCACCGATTGGCCCCGACCAGCCATCGCCCCCGCCGCTTTGGTTAGCCCCCGGTCAACTTCCACTTTATTTTCAACCATCAACGCCATCGTCCCCACTAACACTCGTTTTGATTTCACCCATGCCACTACACCCTTGCCCGGTAAGTCTTCAAATTGGCCTACCTCAAGGTTGGGGGAGTCGGCTATTTTTTTGTCAGCCCCCATATAACTTACCATCGCCTCAGCCAGCGGATGTTGTGAGTTTTTCTCCACCGAGTAAACCAATTTGCAAACCTGCTCCTCCTGACTCTTGTCCGCCACCACCAACTCTTGCACTCTGGGCTTACCCTCGGTGAGCGTCCCTGTTTTGTCAAACACCACCGTTTTTACTTTCCCCACTTTCTGCAGGCTCTCTGCATCCTTTATCAAAATTCCCGCCTCCGCCCCCCGTCCCACTCCTACCATCACCGACGTTGGTGTCGCCAGCCCGAGAGCGCACGGGCAGGCAATAATCAGCACCGCCGTCACCGCCATCAGAGCCCTCACTAGCACCGGCTCCGGCCCTACCAAGTACCAAATCCCCAAAGTAACAAGCGCCAAACCAATTACACTCGGGACAAATACCGCCGACACCTGGTCTACCAACTTCTGGATCGGCGCCCTCGAACCCTGGGCTCTCTCGACCATCTCCACCACCTGAGACAAAAACGTGTCGCTTCCCACCTTCATTGCCACGACTCTCAACACCCCATTTTTATTGATGGTACTGCCCACCACCCCATCGCCTGCCCTTTTCATCAC
Organism: uncultured Pseudomonadales bacterium; assembly: GCA_964392715.1. Taxonomy (GTDB): domain Bacteria; phylum Patescibacteriota; class Microgenomatia; order UBA1400; family CAYNFZ01; genus CAYMQI01. Next base: position 4,581 of record CAYMQI010000037.1, read on the forward strand.
CGGTAAGCTCTCACCAGTAACCATCGACTCATCCACACTCGCCTGGCCCTCTGTCACCTTGCCATCTACTGGTATCTTCTCCCCCGGCTTCACCACGATCACTTCATCCACCACCACTTCTGCTACATCGACCATTACTTCGGTACCGTCTCTTATCACCCGCGCTTTTTTAGCTTGCAAACCCAATAACTTCTTTATCGCCTCATTCGTCTTACCTTTTGCTCTCTCCTCCAAAAACTTACCTAGAAGAATCAGTGTAATTATCACCGCCGCCGTCTCAAAATAAACATCCGCCGCGACTCCCAATCTCCTCAATTCCTCTCCAAACATCACCACCGCCACCGAGAAAAAGTAAGCGACAGACGTCCCCAAGGCAATCAACGTATCCATATTGGTCAGCCGCTGCTTCAAAGCCAGAAACGCCGATTTGTAATACCGCCTACCTACAAAAAACTGCACTGGCGTGGCCAGCACCAACTGAATTCGGGGGTCAGACAGTAGGGGAATCCCTCCCACCATCGCCCCCGCCACCAATAAGCTAGACAACCCCCCGCCTATCACCAAATCCCGTTTTAACTCTTCCAAATCCCCACCATGGTTCATGTGGTTATGTCCTGAGCTCATCAGATGATCGTGTTGCCCACTCTCATTTTGATGATCATCCATCTCGGCCCTGTACCCAAGCGACTCCACCGCCCGCACCAAATCGCCGTGTCCAACTTGTGACCCATGCACCACCTTTGCTTCACCCGTCGCGTAACTCACCCGCGCTTCAATCACTCCAGGAACTTTTTTAAGCACCCGGACCGTATTCACCGCACACGATGCACAATGCATCCCGTGGACTTTGAATCTCATTTCCTGGGCCCTTTTGTTACCCATGCTATCACTTATCATTCATGCCTACTTCCCATTCACTACTTTCTACTTTAAATACTTTCCCGGCTCTTTCTTAAAAGTCTCAAAACACCCCGAGGCACAAAAATAATATTTTTTTCCACCATACCCCAGGCCAAATCCCGCAGTCTTGGGCGACACCCTCATCCCACATACCGGATCATGCACAATCGGCACCAACTCCGCCATCTTCACCGCAAACTCATCTTCCAACTCCGTATCTTTATATTTCTCCACCAACACTTCCCGCAGCAAATCAGACGCTTCCATAAAATTTCTGTGCGCCAGGCTATAAAACACCTCTTTGCCGTCACGTCTATTTTCCACCACCCCGGCGCTCCGCAGCACCATCAGGTGTTGGCTCAGATTAGCTTGTGGCAAATCCAGCATTTCCTGAATCGCCCAAACCGACAACTCCTGATCCCGCAACAAATGAATAATCTCCAATCTTTTTGGATGACTCATTGCTTTCAACAATTCGCTATGGAGTTCAAAAACTTTTTGGTACATGGCCTTCATATTCAAATATTCGAATGTTCATTATATACATACCTGTCCACTACCAGCAACCACAAAACCACTTTTCTCCTACTGTCCATTTATAACTTTTTTATCTTTGCAACAACTTTTTTCCTTCTTTTTCCCCACCCCTACCCTCCTCACTATTCTTAAGCTTCCGTACCCCAATCCCCCCAGCAATAATAAATCCAAGCCCCTCCTCTTGCCCAGCCACTCATCCACACCAAAAGCCACCCCACCAATCCACTCCGCCATTTTGAGATCGTTCGCATCCATCGCCAGCCTACCCGAAAGCGACAGCGCCAACAACACGCTCCCCATCACCATAAACACCACAAACGCCACCACATTACTCACAAACACCGGATAACTTCTGCCCCCCATAGTAACCATTCCCAACTTCCTCTTCCACACCGGCCTCTCCAAAATGTTTCCCTTCTCCACAAACCAGGCCGCTATGTATAAGGGTGACACCATTCCCAACACATACACCACCCCGACTCCCACAGCCTGCCCCAAAGACGCCGACATCCCCGACAAGGCCATCACCCCGATTAACACTGGTGCACAACAAGCTGACGTTATTCCAGAAACCACGCCCAAACTGAAATTACTGACCACGTCACTGCCCCCCCTTCCTCCCGTGCTCACATACGGCATCGGCAGTTTTATTCCCAGCAATGCCAACACCGCCACCAGCATCAGTAGCAGGCTCCCTAACATGTATGTTTGGTCATGAAACCGAAACAGCCAATCGGCAAACACCTTAGCTCCCAGCACCACCGGTAGCATCACTACCAGTATCCCTGCCGAATACACCACCGTCATCAACAGCACCGTCTTCCTCTCCCGGAAAATATTCCCAAAGTAAGTCGGCAACAGATAAGATATACAACAGGGTGCGAACAAGGCCACCATCCCCGCAATATATGCCCCCACCAAAGAAATTTGGTACATCTGCCTCCCTTCACTTCCTGATTAGGCTCCGCAACTGCCGCCGCTTGATGGCAAACCCGGCACATCTTCAATCTGTTTCTTAATCGCCTGATACCCCGAAGCACTGCTAAACTCAGCCGCCAACACTCTTTTAGGATCCACTTGCGACCAGGCCACGTTCTCTCTGGTTTCAAAATAATAAGCCAAATCCATATATGTCTGGGTGAACCAGTATGAGTTAAACGCTAGCGCCGCTTGATATATTTCCTCCTCACCAAACCCTTGGGCCACCATCAACTCAATCAGTCCCAAAATTGCCATCCCATGATTACAGTCTGGAAACGACGTTGGATTGCCGCAGCACGGTCTATAAATTACCTGAGCGATCTTGTCAACCATTTCTTGCTCCCCATCAGACAAAGCAATAATTTCTGCCGAAGAATACAAACTCACTCCCTTTTTGGCCCCCAAAGTCCACCCTGCAGTCGAGGCAAAATTACCCAGTTCCGCTTTATACTCTGTCCCCATGATTCCCTCATCCAACACCTTTGATTTCTGCGCCAACCCCAAAGCCCACAACGTGTTCACCCAAAAATAAGCATTTTCCCGATTTATGGTAATTCCTTCTGCCTTGTCTTCCGTCAAGTACGACATCAATTCCGCACCAGCCTTATCACTGTAGTTTTTCTGATACTTGGCCAAATCAATCGCCCCGCTCTCTACCAACTTCTTTCCCGTTTCTCCCCATTTCAACCGCACCGTATAACCCGCCTCCGGCACCACTTTTTCCGCCAACACTTCCCCCGTCAGTTCCTCAACCGGTGTCGGTCCTTCCGCTTTGTCTCCCGCCACCAAATCCAACATCCTCTGCGACGGTCTAATCTCTACTTCCAAAAAAATACTCCACACCACCAGTAACATCACCACCACCCCCACAAAAATTCCTTGAGGTGCATGCTTTTTCACAATTTCCTTAAATCCCAACTTCTTCGCATCATCTATCACTGCTTCTCCTTAAAGATCCCCTGCTTAATATCATCAACTCCGCTTACTTGCGCACCATCGCGCTCAACCAAAAAGTCAGTTCCGCTTTATCCGGATCATTAGTCGCCACACTCACCTGCCGACTAATGGCCCCCACTCCATTGGGGCCATGAAAATTCGGATCATACACCACCTTCAGCGTTGCCGCTTCACCCGCTGGCACCTCCATTACATATCCAGACTTGCTATGCATCCCAAACAAAGGCGACACTTTGTCATTCAAACTCAACTGGGCACTGGTGCACGCACACGAAGTCGTCACGTTATATAATTTCAGCGCTTCACTTCCCTCATTTTTTATCTCAAACACCGCTTCCGCATCGCCATCATTTATCCCAATTTCCCCCCAATCATACGAACTGTTTTCCACACTAACTTTGGCCTGATTATTTACCGCCACTTTGGCACTCGATCCCCACTTCATCCCCACGACCACCGCCCCCATCACCAGCAGCGCTGACCCGCCCACCAACCCCACTATCAATTTACTTTCCCCCATCCTTCTCCTTGCCAAAACATCTATCTAGAATCAATAATCTTCATATTCATATATTCGCATATTCGAATATATTACCTATACCTGTTACTGTCAAGTCCCACATTCACCGCATATTTCCAGATCTTTCTCCGCACTGTCCACCACCCAACAACTCCTCTACAATCTACCATCTACCTTCGGCCAACCAACCTCTCCTTCACCTGGCCCACCAACTTCTTCTTATCCGCCGCCTTCCCCACCAGGTCCAACCCGTTCGTATCGACCTTCATTACCTCGATTCTATTGTTATTCATTAGCCAAGTCTTGTTCACCTCATCCAACAATCGCAAATATGATTCGTCTATGCCCTCCTCAAACTTCCTATCCCTGCCCCTGATCCTCTCCATCAATGTTGCTATCGACGCCTCCAGATAAACCACCAAATCAGGCTTTGGTAACTTCTCCTCCACCATCTCAAACACTCTCAGGTAAAGCTTCCACTCATCCGCCGACATATTGCCCATAATCATCTGCGCTTTGGCATATCCATACACGTCCTGCTGAATCGGCGTATCCTGAAGCACCGATACTTCCACCAGTAACCTCTCCGCCTCCTTTACTTGCCCGATCTTTTCCGTCAAAAAAAACATCTGGCTATCAAACGCCCACCTCTCCATGTCTTTATAAAATCTAGGCAAAAATGGATTCTCGGCAAACTTCTCCTCCAATAAAGTCAGCTCCAACTCCGCCGCCAGCAACCGCGATACAGTCGTTTTTCCACACCCCAAAGTCCCCATCACACAAATATATTTTCCTTCCATACCGCCCTACTATACCAAAAAATCCGCCGCACCAAACTATCAAAACAGTCTTTCTTGACACCCAAATCTAAGGATGTTACCCTAAACCTAGCACTCCACCAAAACTTCTGCTAAGTTTTCCAGGAGGTTTCTATATCCACCCCGACACGCTCCCGTCAAATTCTCATCTCCGTCCCTTCTCAGCCATTTCTCAATCCCCTTCATTACGCTCTCCTTTTAAGCATTACCAATCACCATTGGAGCCTCTATGCATATCAAACTCGTTGGCAACCCTACCGCGCTTACCCCCCACAAACTTAAACTCATCCACCAACGCCTCACCTCTAAACTCGCCAAATACACCCGCCCTTTTCAGACCAGCTTCCAACGCTCCGCCCTCACTATAAAAAGAGGCTCTCGTTGGGGCTATATTGCCAACTTCACCATGATCCTCCCCAAAAATGAAAACATCTTTGCCCAAGCGGAGGGCAAAACCATCTCCGCCACTCTCGTTCCCCTGCGCCAAAAAATTGCCAAACAACTCCACAAATACCGCGCCAGGCTAGGCATCAACCGCTAATCTCGCCGCTTCCACTACTGCTTTCATTGCCCATTCTCAAATATCCCGCCTTCTTGGCTGCCGCCACCGACCAACCAATCGCCACTATCGCCAGAATTGTCACCCCCACCACCCCTCGGCACAGCCATTTATAGTACCCCTCAAACTTATTGGATACAAGCATTCTCCACCCCAAACCCGCCCCAAGTATCGCCACCAATCCTAGCCCCATCACCGTATAGGCGAGCTCCGCCACCGCCACTCGGACTACTGATAACCATAACCCCACCAGGCCCATATCCTCAGCCCCAAACTGCCCCGCGATTCTCGACTCCACCAATTTCAATATTACCCGAGGAGCCACTATCCCCACTACTACCAGCCCCATACCCGAGAGCCCCACCACTGCCACCACCACTCTCACTTTGTTTCTCTCCCCCGGTATCAATCCAAATACCAGCGCGCCCACCAACAGCACGACTGCCACCGCCACCAGCAGCACGCGCCAAACTACACCCACCAACGCCACCAGTGGCAACAAATTCTTCTCTACCCCAATACCCTCCACCTCCACCAAATTGGTACTAATCGGCGTTATTTTCCCTACCCCATTGTCAATAATGCCCTCTATCTGAGCCCTGTCCAAATTTCGCGGCAAACACACCGCTCCAAACACATCAAACTCAAAGTAATCCCCCACCACTCCCGCGCCGCACGGCGGCAGCGCCGATACCATTCCCTTAAACACCTCCGCCACCACCGCCCTCGCCTC
>CAYMQI010000038.1:0-10270 GCA_964392715.1 uncultured Pseudomonadales bacterium
CAAGCTACAGACGGAGTGCCTTTAATCGTAAAGGGAATTGCGGGACAGGCAAGTAATTTACAAGAGTGGCGGGCTTCCACAGATACCGTTGTTGCCAGCGTCACTCCGACAGGAACGATTAACGGCACCCCTACCTCCTCTACCTATGCTTTTAGAGCTGTGGGTTCAGGCACGGCGTTGGCTGGTTTTTACATGCAGAACACTAACAACGCTACCAATGCCTATATTACTACTGCGATAGTCAACAGTTCTGGCTCTGGACTTTATTTAGGAACTCTTGCTCCTCTTTTCACTACTAACGGAATTAATCTAGCCAACGGTAGTACGGTAATCAACGACACCGCAGGATTAAATTTAGGAGCTATCAATGCTGCAGGATACATGGGTTTTTATACAGGAGGATTTGCTACAGGCAACGAGAGAATCCGAATCTTGGCAAATGGCAACGTTGGTATCGGCACCAACAACCCCGCTTCTTTCAAACTCCAGGTAGCCGGCTCTGCCGGCCCCAATGCCGACTCAAGCTACGACCTTGGTTCCCTGGCTCTAGCCTGGGCCAACATCTATGGCGACGCCATCTACCAGGCAGGTAACCAAGTCTGCGACACCTCCGGTAACTGTGGCACGGGCGGCTCCTCCTTCTGGAACCAAACCGCCGGCGCCCTCCACCCCCTCAACTCTACCGTTGACCTTTTGATCGGCGCCTCCGCCTCCGCCTCGGCTAAGTTCGCTTTCCTCAATGTCAACACCGGTACCCCCACCGCCTCCATCTCCGGCAACCTCGCCCTAGCCGTCCCGACAGGCGCCACCCCGGCCACTAGCCTTAACATTCTAAACGGCGGCAGCTTTAGCTTGGCCACCTCTCCAGGCGGCAACGCCGGCCTGTCCACCCGCCTCACCCTCACCAACACCGGCCTTCTTGGCCTGGGCACTACCCCCACTTCCCTCCTCCACGTCAAGACCAACACCACGAGCCTCACCGGCAAAGCCGTCGCCATCTTCGACCAATACGAAAATCAAGACATCCTCACCGCCTCTGTCTCTGGTACTACCAGGTTTAGGCTCGACAACAACGGCTACGTCATCTCCCAACGCTTTGCCGATCTTAGCAACACCGACTACTTTATCGACCCCGCCGCCACCGATATCGCCATGGCCATCTATGGCCGCGCTGGTATCGGCACCAACACCCCCACCCACCAGCTCGAAGCCACCGGTTCCTACGCCGGCAAAGCCTTAGTCTCCTTCAACGAAACCGGCACCAACGACATCCTCACCGCCTCCTCCTCAGGTGTCAGTAGATTTACCATCGACAACTCCGGCAACGTCGACATCGGCCTGTCCACCACCCCAGACGTCGACGTCACTCTCTATGGCGACATCTTCCAACAGGCAAATACCGACCTAACTGCTATATCAAACATTAAGGATGTATATATTTATGACACAACCAAAGACTCTGACGAAGGCAAATGGACCGACTCCCCAACCTCCCAACAGCTTTCTTGGTACACTGAAACCAAAGACGACGGCCCCGGCGATAGTTGCGTTCTCGACACCGACAATCGCTGCGGCCGGCCAGCCTTCCCCAAAAAAGCCATTATAGTAGCGACTTCTGACAATGTTTATATCTTCGACGCCTTAGATAATACTCAATGGATGAACTTTGATCAGGGGGCTTCTCTAGCCTTAGGGGCCGATACTGACAATGACCCCTCCTCGGTCCATGCTCTTGACGGCGTCGTTTATGTAGGCACCAATGGAGCCAGCGGGACAGGTCTTTATACCATTGACTTCAAACAGGACAAGATTTACCGCTATGACGCCACCGACAGAAAAGATAGCGGCACGGGCAGAATTTTAGATAGAAACTCCTCCATAACTTACGGCAATTCGCTTACCACTTTGGCCATCAATTCTGCTCTCGTCAACGACGTCCACGCTGCCAACATAGTCGGCGAGCTCTTTGTCGCTGTCGCCACAGACACCGACATGAGCGTCATCCGACCCAACCAGCTCCTGGTCTATGACTATTCCGACACCTCAGGTGATGACTACAACTCGGTCTGGCTTACGACCACCGGCAGGTTATACGGCCTCAACGAAACGTTAGGGCAACTCGAAAAATGGAATAATGTCCATACCGACACAGCCAGCGAAATTGGCGGCACCTACGACTTTCTCTGGGATGAAACCAGCACTCCAGCCCTTGCCGCCAGCGCCCCCACCATCCAAATCTCGGCTTCGGCACTCTTTGTCGATGAGAGAGCCTCTACCATAGGAACCGGCATTTCCGATGCTATGTATATCGGCACCAACCAAGGCTTGAGCCTCATTAATGACAACGTGGGCTATGAAAATACCGGCTCAGTGAAGTATTACACCACCAATTACATCACCGAAGAACTCGTTGGCGGCACTATCATCATGTTCCCAATCAACGAAACCGCCAACCTCACCACAATAGGAACAGACATTAACGACCGCACAGTCGTCAATGGTAAGCTCATGATTCAAGCCACCACCACTGCGTCTCAAACTTCCGCCTCTGGTGTACGAGGGACGGGTATTACCCTCGACGGCACCGACGACTATCTCTGTTCTGACACCAACGACGACACTACCTGTGATAACCACACTGCTCTGAATCCAGGTACTGGCTCGTTTGCCTTTGGCCTTTGGTTCAAATCAGACAGCGCCGTTTCTTCCATTGAATACCTCCTTGCCAAGAAAAGTGCAGTTACCAATGGCATTGGTTTTGCCATGTACCTGGATGCTTCTGGAGATGTCGTTTGTGGTATCGACGACGATACCACAGCTTTCCCCGAAGACTTTGCCACCACCACAGCCGTTGATTATGACGACCAGCAGTGGCACCACGCGGTTTGTGTCGTCTCAAGTGTCGTTGATGTCGATTCTAAAGGTTCGGTCCGGCTCTATGTTGACGGGCGCGAAGTCGCCACTGACACAACCCCTTCGGTCACTGGGACCCTTTCCTCTGCTGGCTCGTTCTCCGTAGGCTCAGATCAAAGTGGCGCCACCTTCTTTGGAGGCACGGTTGACGAAGTCTTCGTAAAAGGTGGCGTTCTAGCGGCCAACCAAGTCAAAATCGCCTACAACGCCGGCAGAAAGGCCCTCAAATACCGAACCATTTCCGTCACAGATGCTACCACCGCCACCTCCACCACCATCGGCGACTCGGGAGAAGCTTGGACTCCTAATGAATTTGTCGGCGCTTTTGTAGAAATCACCGGGGGAACAGGAGCCAATCAAACCAGAAGAATCACCTCTAATACGTCAACCACCTTGACGGTCTCCCCTGCCTTGAGTACCACGCCAGATACAACCAGCGACTTTGAAATCAGCCCCGAGGTACTGTTCGGATCAACCGACACTGTCAAGACCGTCGACCTCTCCGACGACGCCCCCGGAGAAACCAGATACCTGTACGTGGGTACCAACGACGGCGCGGATGGCGGTGGTGTTACCAAGATACAAGTAGACAGCGACTACGCCACCGACCTCTACCACGCAGATGCCGGTAAAACCGACGACGGGAGCGCTGCCTGGGATACCACGACCAACTACGACGACGTCGAAGCCCTCTCCGCGCACTCCCAAACCCTCGTCATCGGCACTCAAGACCAATATTGGCAAGAATATCAAGCCAAATCGCTCACCGAAAAAATAGACACGCTCACCAATCAAACCAACAGCCTCCAGCTCGCTTTACCAGGCGTGCTTTCAGACACCCACCGTCAGGATGACACCACCAACTCCACTGTCGGGTATCAAGTTATCAGAAAAGGCTGGGGCTACGTCAGCGTCTCAGGAGTTGCCACGGCCACTGAAACAGTAAATTTTGGTACAACTTTTGATGATATACCAATCGTGGTTGCCTCTCTTATAGGTGTCACCACCGCTGCTCCCACCGGCATCAACGACTGTAACCGCAGCGGCAACATTTATTGGGTAGGCGACGCCCACATTAATCCCAGATCTATCGACCAAAGCTCTTTCGTAGCCAGCATTGGTAACGGTGGCGCTGCTTTCGCCTCCGGCGACGTGGCTTGCTATAGCTGGCTGGCCATCGGCACCAACACCACGGCCGGAGCAGGCCATGTGGCCAATCCTTGGTCAGGGGGGGCTGATCTTGCCGAGTGGTACGCGACCGACGACACGACGCTCAAGGCCGGAGAAGTCGTCGCTATCGACAAGTCCGGCACCATCAAAGTCGCAAGGAGCAACAAACCATACGACCCCACCGCCATCGGCATTATCGCCACTCAACCGGCCTTAACTTTGGGCCCGCAGTCAGGCCTGACGCCAGGATACAAAGAAGATCAGTTCTCTTCCTCCGGCAAATCGGTATCCGTGGCTCTAGCTGGTCGCGTCCCAGTCAAAGTTTCTCTGGAAGGCGGACCCATCAAGGCCGGAGATTCGCTCACCAGTTCCTCTACTCCGGGCTATGCCATGAAAGCCGTCAAAGCTGGCCCAATTGTCGGTCGCGCCATGGACGACTTCGACAGCTCCTCAACTATCACCGCTTTGGCTACCCAAACAGCCACCTTTTCTGCCGACTTAATACTCGAACAAGGCACCGACCCGGAGATGGTCGCCAAAGACTCTGCCATAGCCGAGTTAAACCAAGGTCACGGTGTGGTTATGGCCTTCGTCAACACCTCTTGGTATGACCCCGACGCCCTCCTCACCGACGCCAAAGACTTCAACCTCAAATCATTCATCAACGAAAAACTCCAAATCGCCTACACTCTCTACAAAACCATGGAAACCGGTATCCAAGACTCCGTCACCCGCATCGGCGCCTTCTCCCAAGCTCTCGTCGCCAACCTTACCGCGGGTACTATCAAATCAGATCAAATAGATTCAAAACAGCTAGCAACAGATCTTATCTCCCCCCTCGCCAGCGGTTCAGGGGATCTAGTCATAGATCTTTCTCGTCATCCTGGAGGGAGTGAAACGACCGATAGGATCTCGTCAGATTCTATCGCTTCGCTCCACAATGACAGCGCCTTCGGCACCTTGATCCTCAAAGGCAACTTGTCCCTATCCGGGGACGCCTCCATATCTGGACAATTGGTTGCGGATTCCGCTCAAGTGGGCCGCCTCCAAGCCGCCAAAGGTTACTTCCAAGAACTCTTGGTCGCCTCCCTGTCTGCCAAGACCATCACTGGCCTGGATGATCAAATCGAAACCCACTTGAACAACAGACTAAACATCCTCACTCAAAAACTTGACCAACTCGATAAAATTTCTAAATCGAGTTCGTCATCGTCCGTAGCCTCGGCGCAGGACGACACCTTCAACCTTGGCACCGCCACTTCCTCCACCGACCAGCCCTTGGCCGACGCCTCCACTCCCCCAGACCTGGGTGTCCCCTACGTCAACCCGTATCTCCAATCTACCCTCTCCAATCTAGGATCTACCATCTACGATCTACGATCTAGCCTTGCTTCTGCTTCTGGTGATCTAAATAATCTGGCATTCGCAGAGACCGATGGCCTGTTCGTCTCCGACTTCCTGGCTGTCAATGGCCTGGCCTCGATTGTCAAAGCCGAAGTTACCGATTACTTGACCGTCGGCGGCTCCCTCCTGGCCGACAAGAACAGCCTGAGCACCATCTCATGTCCAGAATCTACGATCTACGATCAACAATCTACCCCCACTTGTGAGAATACCCTCTTCCTCCAACCGATCGGCGGCAACTTAAATCTCCTGGCCGGTCTGATGACCTTGGACCAACAAGGCGGGGTCAAAATCACTGGCAACCTTATCGTAGCCGGCCGCCTCGACGCCAATCAAATCACGACCAGAGGGCTTCGCTTCGGCAATTTCACTTCAACCGACGCCACTACCTCGGCTTTTGCCCCCCTAATAGCCTCCTCCGCCGACAACAATCTCGAGGTTAGTCTCGCCACCAACTCCGCCTTTGTCGTCCGCTCTGCCTTCGACAACCCCGTTGCCGCCATCACCGCCTCCGGCTCGGCCACCTTCAACTCCTTGGCCCTCAAAGACTCTTCAGGCATGGCCACCATCTTAGCCGGAGAAAAAACTATCACTATCACCGAATCGACCATAAGCCATAAGCCATTAGCCATAAGCGATAAATCACAGATTATCGTCACTTTCGAGGGCAACTACTCCCCCGCCACCCGCTACTGGGTGACCAAAACCCTCTGCAGTAGCTTCACCAACCCTTTGGGCTGCACCCCGGAGTTTACTATTCATTTAGACTACCCCGTAACCAGATCATTGAAGGCCTACTGGGCCATTATCAACTAACAGTCATGGACTAACTTTAAAACAAGAAAAACACCATGACACCAACTTCCTCACCCACAGCCACACCGGCATCTTTACCATCACCCAACTTCCCTTTTTACACAACCACATAACCATACACTATAAAACATCAACAATCTAATATCCTATCTATCACACCCCAAACCTCTACCTCACCAGCTCATCCTTGACAGCCAATTACCAATCACCTTTAATGGAGACCTATGAATAAACCCACTAAACTCACTGCCCACACCCTCGATCTGGCCATTGCCTGGATCATCCTGATTACTATTTTCCTCCTGCCCGTCTTCTTCAACCCAGTCGGCTCCGACCTCTTTGACCTCTCCAAACGCCTCCTCTTGGGCGTCTCGGTAAGCGCCATCATCATCCTCTGGAGCGCCAAAAACGTCCTCACCCGCTCCGTGCGCATTACCATCACCCCCTTTACCCTCCCCTTATTCCTGCTCACCGCCGCCATCATCGCCTCGGCCATCAGCCCTTCGCTGCCCCGATCCATCGAGGCCTTCATCACCACCACCTCCACCAGCCTGTTCCTGTTTATACTATTTATAGCCGCCACCACCAGCCGGGCCGCCAGCCGCATGAGCCGCGCCATGCTCACCGCCGCCATTGGCAGCGGGCTCGTCCTGGCCATTCTGGGCATCCTCGAAGCCATTGGCACCGGCCCCAGCCTGCTCATGAACAAGCTTACCCCCTCTCTGGCAGGCGACAACTCCCTCTTCATCTCCCCCACCGGCTCGGCCACCATCCTCATCGCTTTCCTCATCCCCAGCCTCATCGCCGCCGTTCTCACCGCCTTTACCACCAAATCAGCCCTCGAGCGCGCCCTCTACCTCCTCTCCTCAGGGGTCATCGTCGCCGCCATCGCCATCGGGGTCTTTAACATCTTGCCCGGCAAACCAAACTCCCCCGTCTTCCTTCCTTACAGCGCTTCCTGGGAAATCGCCGCCGAGAACATCAAACACCCCAAGGCTTTCCTCATCGGCGTGGGCGCGGACAACTACGTTGCCGCCTTCTCCTCCTACCACCCCGTCACCCTCAACTTGGGCGAACTCTGGATCACTCGCTTCACCGCGGCCAGAAATTACCCCCTCCACCTCTTCACCACCTCAGGTTTACTCGGCTTGAGCGCCTGGGTCTTTATTCTGTTCGTCCTCTTCAAAACCGGTAAACAATTTGCTTCCTTGACCGACACTAGCAAGATCGCCCTAATCGCCCTCACGGCCACGGTCATCATCAACCTCCTCCTGCCGCCAAATCCAGTCTTGACCGCCACTTTCGTCTTCTTTATCACCATCATCGCCTCAGAGCTCAAAAACTCCAAGGGCAACCAAACCTCAGAACTGATCCTCAAGTTCTTTGCCGCCAAACTCGTCCGCTCCCAGACCCACCAAGAGGCAGAAGCAGACCAAAAACCCGCCAAATCCGAACTCCTCCCCCTGGTTTTGGGCATACCCGCCCTTTTGACTGCCCTGGTCCTCGTCTTCGGCGTCTATCGGGTCGCTGGAGCTGACCTCCTCTTCCAACAATCACTAATCGCCGCTGTTCAAAACGACGGCACCACCACCTACGACTCCCAACGCCTGGCTATCGCCGCCAATCCCTTCCTGAGTAGCTACCACCGCACCTACGCTGCTACCAACTTGGCTATCGCGGGCGTCATCGGCGCCAAGGAAGAACTCTCCGACACCGACCGCGCCAACATCACCACCCTCATCCAGCAGGCCATCAGGGAATCCAAAGCCGCCGTCCAAATCAACCCCGAAAATCCCGCCAACTGGGAGTCTCTGGCCATCACCTACAGAAACTTGATCAACGTCGCCGAAGGCGCCGCCGACTGGTCCACCGCCTCCTACGTCGAAGCCATCCGCCGCGACCCCCAAAATCCCTCTCTCCGCCTCGAGTTGGGCGGCATCTACTACCAACTCCAGGATTACCAAAACGCCATCAGGCTCTTCAGCCAGGCAGCGGACTTGAAACCCAACTGGCCCAACGCCCACTACAACCTGGCCAACGCCTACGCTGGCAACAACGAGCTCCAACGGGCAGTTGCCACCTACGACACCGTCCTCCAACTGATCGAACCCGGCTCGAAGGACTACCAAAAGGCCTTGGACGAACAAAACTCCCTCAAAGCCAAGCTTGGGCAGCAAGCCACCAAACCAGAGGACCAAGAACAAACTGGGCAGCTCCAACCACCCTCACCCCTTCCCTCTCCCAATCCTCAAACCGAGCCGATCCAGTTGGACCAAAGCTCCGCTCCTCCAGCAGGGACAGGCACCGGCTTTTCTGACCTGACCGCCTCCCCAACACCCTCGCCAAGCCCCACGCCGTAGGAAACGGTATTTAGTATTAAGTATTCTAGGGAAGCTAGCTTGCTCTATTCCCCACATACTTAATCAACCCGTTAATTAGTTTGCTCACTTCCACCGTCATTTCAGCGACCCGAGAGAACGCATCCACCTTTAAATAGCCTACATCATGTGCTACCAACAACTGGTTTTGCAACTCTGTCAAGGAACCTAAAGCCACCGCATAAAACTGCCTCTTCTCTTTACTTCCTTTCCTGCTAAAACCCTCAGCAAGATTGCTGGTAATTGACACTGCACACCGTCTCTTTGATTAGTCAGACCAAACAACTCTTCCCTTGGGAACTTTGCACTCAACCTATAAACGGCAAGAACCAAAGCATGACCCTTCTTCCAGGCAATCAAGTCAGTAAACGAAGCAATTTTATCTTTACTCAAACCCATCCCTTAATACTTAATACTAAACCCTTTAATACTGCAATACTGAGCTTCGCTTAATCTTCACACACCACATACGTCTGCCCCGAACCAACTCCACACCTGGCTTGCGACTTGGTTGCATCAGTATCCGACTTGTTCTCGATCAGGGTCGTCAGCTCAAACCCATCCCCCGCGTCAGTCTGAACATATTCATAGACATACGAGCCCGTATTCAAGGGGTCGCTGGGCAAAAACTTCATATAGACCACACTCCCTGCCGAAAACTCACTCCCCCAAGCACACACCTGGTCCCCCGCCGCCCCACAGCCCATCATCCGCCCACTGCCATCATTGTCCGGATATGTCTCAAAGTCGTTGTAATAAAGCCGCAGGGCCGTCTTCATACTCTCAAAATCCCGCTTCCTCGCCCCATCTCTGGCTCTTTCCCTGGCATTCTGGAAATTGACCAGGATCATCCCCGCCAACACCCCGATTATCGCCACCACAATCAACAGCTCGACCAAAGTAAACCCTCGCCTAAATAAGTTTTTTGGTCCTTGGTGCTTAGTCATTGGGATTTGATTACTTGTCCTCCGTAGCTTCAGCGAAGGAGGAGAAATTAGTAATTAGTAATTAGTAATTAGTAATTAGGAATTAGAAATTGCCCCTCAAGGGGCCAATGTTCTTCCCGCATCCAGCCTATACCCCGGGCTGCTTACCCCATAGTTACACAGGCCCGCCCCACAATCAGTATCCGAGTAATACAACGGCTGCTCTTGGGCATTGTGGTTTATCTGGGAATCGTTCTCATTCTCGACCCTCGTGTACAGCTGGTAAGACAGTCCATCGGCCGTCACAAAGTAGAAATAATGCTGCGCGCCAGCTGGGTCTTTAGGCAACTCCGCCATGTACACCGTCCCGTTGGGGTTGGCAAACTCCTCCCCCCAATCACACAGGCTGTCCCCGGTAGCTCCACAAGCGTACATCTGTCCCGAACCGCCATTATCACCCGGATAACTGGCATTGTCGTTAAAATAAAACTCCATCGCTTTGGCCATCTGGTTTAAGTCCGCCTTCCGCCTGGCGTCCCGTCCTTTCTGCCTGGCCGAGCCGGAAATCATCCCGATCATCCCCGCCAAAATCCCCAGAATCGCCATCACCACCATCAACTCAATCAAGGTAAAACCCTTCTTGTTCGTTGTAGCGTTGTAGCG
>CAYMQI010000039.1:0-10217 GCA_964392715.1 uncultured Pseudomonadales bacterium
CTCTCCCACTTTGGAAACTCCAGCCACCTCCCCTCACTCAAGTCTTACAATACTTACCGCTCATTCGTCGAATCTCAGGCCGAGAACTCAGCCGCCATTCTCCAAGACCTCACTCTCGAAACAAACTAGAGCTGTTATTATAGGCTACAGGTTCCGAACCTTTCAAAACCTCAAACACTTACTCCACTTTCTTCCCATACTTGCCATAGTCCGCCTCTACAAATCAAACAATACTTCGGCTCAGGCAATCCCTTTTCCTCGTAAAACTCCTGCTCCCCCACCGTCCAGACGAATTCTTGATGACAGTCCTGACATTGAATTATCTTATCTTGCTTCATACTCTCCCCACCATTCATAAATTATCATTCCTTAATCTTGAAGCTCCCACTAACTGATGGTTCGACTGTCCTCACCATCCTGAGTTTAACGAAGGACGATCGGGGAATTTCGCCAAGGAGGATTAAACCGAAATTCCCCTTACCCCTTAATACTAACCCCTAAATACTTTCCTTGTGGACCCACCGAGAATCGAACTCGGAACTCACCCATGCGAAGGGTGCGGTATACCATTTACCTACGGGCCCAAGGTGTCAATCTTACCATATACTACCTCAAGACACACTGTCAAAACCGAGCCCATTATTGTATAATTAAATCCTCAAACGGGCTGGCAGCTCAACTGGCCCTCCCGCCTGAATGTTACGCAGTAACTTTTGGCGGACCGCAACTCAATCCTGGGCCTGTAGCTCAACTGGTAGAGCGCTTCTATGGCATAGAAGAGGTAAGGGGTTCGACCCCCCTCAGGTCCACCAGTACTAATGTAGTTCATCACGCTTGAGCGAACCCACAAACCTTTTAGCTAAATGCCAATAAGCTAGACGCTATAAACATTTCTCCCTACCCTACTTCTTATATAAATTGATCCTGGCCATTCCCCCATCCCTCGCTTTTTCCACCTTCTTGATTGCTTTCACGCCAGGAAATCTCTCCTCCAGTTGGTGCCCCACGTACTGCCTGTTACCCTCCCCATGAACCGGCAATATCGTTCTTGCCCCCATCGCCACCAGGTCTGCCATAAACCCAAAAAAATCTTCGGGCTTAGCATGGCCACTCTCGTGGAATCTGGGGTCTTTTGCCGGTAAAATCCTACCCGCAAACTCCAAATCAGACACAAAAACCGCCCCCCTCTCCTCAGCAAATTTTTTATCAAGCATTACCACCCTCTTATCATTGGCTCCATAAGGCCAATAATGGCTCCTTATCACCACTGAATCTTTCGGAAATACTATATGTCCCAAGGCCTGCTTTAAAAAAGGCAGGGGCGGCACCACCAACACCACCTCTCCTCCGTTACGGCTAATGTCCCCGGCATTCATCACCTGGCCTGGATACTGCGCAAACAAATACCTTTCACCCTTCTGCCTGGTTGCCTTAGGCTGTCTATATACCCCAACCTGACTACCTAGTCTCAACCTCCTGTCATATTTGCTCCAAGCAAAAGCCTTAGGATCCCCCATTAGCACCTCATCCAAATCGGCATACAACTGCAACGTCGTTCCCAACTTATTACCCACCACTACCTGCCTCTTTCCACCAAGCGACTCCACCGCCTGATAGACCAAATTAGCGTCTCTCAAGTTATTGGCTGCCAATTGGACTACCACCAATCCATCATGACCCCCTATCTCTTCTCTCAGACTCTCAAGGATAATCTCCCTGGTCACTTTTATGGATGGCTTGCTATTTGCCCCCTCACTGACATTGGTTGTATCGGTTATTACCACGTCTACTCCGCCATTTTTCTTGAGCCACTCCACCGTCATCTCAGTCAACCCCGAATCTCCAAACCGGTAATCCCCTGTGTACAAAATCTTCACAATATCACCCCCCAACTCATCCTTGATCTTAACCAACGCCATCGCCGAACCGTAGATGCTATGATCCACAGGCAAACACACTACCTCGACATGCCCACCATTTAAAATCCTACTTTCCCACGGCTTCATCAACGCCAGAGGTGGTGAAAATCTTTCCTTTTTCTTATCCGATAGCAGTGTTTCCCGTCGCCGCCTGATCGATACTTCAGATAAATATCCTCCTCCTGACAAAAACATCGTCTCGGCAAACGGCCATGATTCCTCGGAAAAAAACTGCAATAAGCTTGACCCCAACACCCCGCCAAATCCCACATGATCAATGTGAAAGTGGCTCAAAAACACCCCCAACTGCTGGATGTCTTCAAACCCCTCCTCCCCAGCAATCTCCGTCATAACTTTGTCTGCTCTTGACCCCGCACCCACCTTCTCCAAAGCTCTCTTAAAATCCACCTCGCCAAGCCTCCAAAACAAATCCCTAAGCCAAGGATTATTCCTCCCCCCCTCCACAAACCCCAGTCCTCCGTGTTCAAGCGACTTAAGCATCAAAGATAACCTATAAAACCGGGGCACAAATGGCAGAACATCACCCTCATAAGGTATCATTCCCAATTCAAACGAAGGCCGGTCGATCCCCTGCCAGTCAAAATCCCTAAATTGCAATCCCATATCAAGTGTAAAACACTGCTTTGTTCCATCACTCATCACCACTTCAATCTGAGTAAATGTCGACCCAATCTTCTCCGGCCCAGACTCATGAATTAGCAAATTCACCTCCGCCACCTCCCCGCCAACCCCTTCACCCGCCCTAATTCTCTCCATCTCAAAATCGGCCGAGACCGCCTCATCTGTCTGTCTAGATGCAATAATCTCTCCCCTATGTATCTGCTCTCGCCATAGACCAAGCAGCCTCCTATCCACCCCGATAATCCGCGCTCCTCGATTACGACTGTCCATCACCCGCAGCTCATTACCCAACTTCTTGGCAATCTCCCGCCTCATGGCATCGGGCAAACCATCCTCACAACACACAATCCCCACCACATTGCTAACCCATTCCAACTTATCTTGTTCTTTACCCAAGATTTGAAATCTGGCCAAATCTTCCGGATACTCCCTCTCTCCTCTAGGTTTCAAAAACACAACATCAGTCCCGGTACTAGACAAAGCATGCAACCTTAGGGAACACACGTCTCCGATTTGCCCACTCAACAGCTCAACTATCTCCCCCAGCTCTACCGCTCCAAGTCTGTAGCTCTCGAAATTGCCTATATAACCATGCTCCGCCCACAGTGCCATCTGAATCTCATTGGCTATCGCCATCCAAGGCCTCACCCTCTGATATGACAATTTGGTCGCCAATTCCACACTCCTCGTAGACAATTTTTCTCTCAATAGCCTATGCACCCGCCCTACAGAATCGGCCAGCGTTTCGCTCGATGGTGGCACATAAATCCCCACTACTTCCTGATGAGGGCTTGTGTTCGTTTTGGTCCTATTGACCATTCCTCCATAGCTTTTGAGTTTATAACTCCTCACGTTAAGCATCGGCACCAACGCCAAATTACCATCCCCATTGGCCCCCCCCTTCGCTCTAAAAAACAGCGCCACCCCCCCACCTTCAACCGATTCTACATCTACCTTGCTCACATCTACCCCCAATCTATCCATCAGCCATCCACTCGCATCCAAAACCGACACAATCGTTTCTGCCCGCTCGACTGGACTCTGCATGCTCACCCCCGAAGCCACCTCCAACTGTTCCCACATGCTCCCTGCTCCATTGTCACCGTTACCACCATTTTGAGGCTCCTTTTCCACCAAAGAGGGATTAGCCAACATCCTCTCCAATTGTTTTCTAGTCACCCCCACCACACTGTAATCTGTCTCTTTACCTCCAAACAGCTCCTTCCCCAGAGACAACTCTCCCAATTCCTGGCCTTCCTCAACCAACACAAAGCCCACACAGTTGGCAACTCCAAACTCACGGCCTAAATCCATCGGTTCAAGCCTGTCGTCAGAACCATTAGAGCCAACAAAAGCCACATCCAGGCCAGACCCCAGATGACGCGCCACGATTCTCGCCTTACCACCACTCTGTTCCTTCACCAACTTATGAAAATAAGATTCTTTTGCAAAAAATAACCGCCCCAACAGGCTCGCTATTTCTTTATCTATCTCAACTCTCGCTTGTCCAACATTAACAAATTCTCTTTCTTTAGGCATAAGACTTCTAACCAATATACCACCCTCACTCCAAACTTAAATGACCAATTAACAGCTCTACCAACCAAAAATCAGGGTCAACAATTCCTCGCCACACGCCCCAAGCCCCCATCCAAAAAAGCCAACTCCTCCTCCATCCCACCAACTATTCTTCCCAAAAATCTATCAACATTACCAGGCCCACAAAGATAATTCACAATCATTCCTTGAGCCTCCTCGCTCTGACCCAATTCAGCCTGAGCCTTACCAACGACCTCCAAATAACCCCCATCGCCCAAAAACTCAGCCACCAACTTCATTGAGTCACAAGCTGTCAATTTTCTGTCGTCTACAGTCTCATAAGCGGGTCCATTGCCGTTCTCATATGCAATCCACCACATTTCATCAACATCAAAACACAACCACTTGGATACCTGTTCATCCTTCCGACAAACCACCTTGGCCAAAGCTACTCTCTCACCTCCACTTTCCTTGAGTATTCGCCTCAACCTCTTCAAAATTTTTCCCTTCAACCCATTAAATTTCCTTTCCAACTCACGGAACCTCTCACTCTCGCTACAACCTTCAACTTCCCTGCTCATACAATCATAACTTACCACAATATCAATCCATAAGAAAGACCTGATACTTGTTATCACCGCCAAAAAAGCCAGACGTGCCTTCTCCGCTCGCCAAACACAATAACTATCTTAAAAAAAGGCCATAATGATTTTCACCATTCAAACGTCTATTTACCAAAATAAGAGCATTTAAATACAACAAAATCCCCACCCAAACAAACACCGTACTACACACCCTCCCTTCACCCCTTTAGACACTCAAACCCCACTCGCCAACACCTCTTCCAACCCCCCGATCCCCTCCCTTGCTTGCCCGCCCAAGTTTTCCGACCATCAACCTGACGGAAAAGTTTGGCGGGTCACCACCCTGCTATTCAACTACCAATTTACCAATCAATTCTTCTACCCCCTCTCTAGTAACAGCACTTACAAACACTAGCTCATTAACACCCTTACCTTTGAAAAAGTTTGTAATTTGTAATTTAGCATTTAGCATTTGATCTTTTCCCAAGAGATCAATCTTATTCACCACCACCACCTCCGGCTTCGCCAGTAAACTCGGGTGATACTCCCAGAGTTCCTTCCTCACCGTCTGGTAATCTCTAAAAAGTTTGTTTGAAATTTGAGATATTGAATTTGGAGATTGTTTAGAATTTAGGGTTTGGAAATTAGGATTTATCGCTATTACATGAACCAAAGTTTTTGTTCTCTCCACGTGCCTAAGGAACTCATCCCCCAACCCCTTACCTTGGCTAGCCCCCTCGATCAAACCGGGTATATCCGCTATTATCAACTCCTCATTTCGATATTTTGATTTTGAAGTTTGTTTTGAATTTAGTGCTTCGCCTGCCGGCCGAAGCCTTAGCGAAGGCTGGTACTTCGTGCTTCGTCGCCACACCCCCAGATTTGGCGCGAGCGTCGTAAACTCATAATCGGCTATCTTGGGCCGGGCCGCCGTCAGTACCGACAACAGGGTGGACTTGCCGGCATTTGGTAGGCCGATAAGGCCCACATCTGCCAATAACTTAAGCTCCAACACTAACCACCGCGCCTCGCCTGGTCTACCAGCCTCCGCCTCTCGGGGCGTCGTGTTTGTAGGCCCCTTAAAAGCATCGTTGCCCCTTCCCCCCTTACCACCGGCGGCTACCAAAAGTTTTTGTCCATCCTCAATCACTTCACCCAACTTAGTCAGGCGACCCAAATCAAGCGGGTGGCGCGTGGAGGGGGACCCCCGTCGAGCACCCGCAGCAGTCGAGTTCAACCCGGCGCGAGGACGTCGGACGGGGGAGGACAGCGCGACAGGACCCGCCTCAGAACCTTCAACATCATAATTATCTTTATTAGCTCGCAATAGATCGTATAACTGCTTCTTAGACGGAACTGCATCATCTTTTACATCAATCTGGTACACAATCGTACCTTGTGGTACTAGCACTTCCACATCATCTGCACTCGCCCCCGTGCTTCTATTCTTGCCCCCTCGCCCCCCAGGCCGGGCCGCAAACTTCTGCCGCCCCGCAAAATAATCCAGAGTTCGCAGGTTAGTATCCCCCACCAAATAGATAGACCCGCCGTTACCCCCGTCCCCACCATCGGGTCCGCCTTTGGGTACAAACTTTAATCGGCGGAAAGACACGGCCCCATTGCCGCCGTCCCCAGCCGAGACTTTGATCAAAGCAACATCAACCATAAATCTTCCCTATCTCTGATTACTGATTACTGATTACTGATGATATTTTACCAGCCACAACCAGACAAAGCCCTACCACACTTGGTTATCGGCTCTCTGTTATCAGTTTTTAGTCATCACAAGACTCAATAAATAACCTAAACCTGACAACCGAGAACTGTTTCACCTCAGGAAATTCAACGGATTTTCCAAACTTCCACCCCTTCTAATCTCAAAGTGCAAGTGCACCCCCGTACTCCGGCCCGTCGAACCCATGTCTCCAATCACGTCCCCGCGGTTGACCGTCTGCCCCACAGCCACCCGCACTCGGGATAAATGGCCATACAAAGTCACAAACCCATTGCCATGGTCAATCATCACCCTAATTCCGTAACCCGAGTTATCAAGCCACGAAGCCACCACCACCAAACCGCTATCAGCCGCCAACACCGGCCCGCCCGACTTGTTGGCAATATCAATCGCCCTGTGGTACCAGACATAACCTTGAGTAATCCTCCCCGCCGCCGGCCAGACAAACCCGCCGGTAGCCGACACCGCGCCCGCATCCGGAGTCGTCACCGATGCCATGTAGGAACTTGGCGACACCGGTCTGACATCAGGCACCACCCCACCCGGTATCACCAAATCTTGCCCCACCGCCAAGGCAAAAGACTCGTCATCCACAAACGCATTAAACGGATAGTCAACGATCGCCTGCGCCCCCGAATCACCGTCCAACCCATACTTCTTGGCGACAGTATAGACCGTCTCACCTTTCTTCACCTTGTGAAGCACGCCGGTAACCGGCAGGATCTTTAACTTATCGCCCGCCTTAATCTTGCTCTTCTCAGTCAAGCTGTTGGCCCACAACACCGTATCTTGTGACACATTAAACTTCTCCGCCACCGATGACACCGTATCTCCCTCGGCCACCTCATACTCGATCACTTCCCCGCCTCGGTAGCGCTTCACCTCGTCAGAAGAAAGCGTCCCAATCGCCTCTGAGTACTCGCCGTCAGATACCCCCAACACCACCGCCGAGGGCAGCGTCCCTTGCGACAAGTCCGACGAAAACACATCCGAGGTCAGTACTAAAGGTCCAAGCGTCACCATCGTAAACAACATCCCCACCATCCCCGTGTGCACAAACGGCTGCGCATATCTGCCCCGCCGCCTATAAAGCGTATCGACTATCGCCCCTTTGCTCTTCTCAAACCGGAAAAAAGCACGGAAAAACCTCCGCCTGAAGTAGTTTCTGGAAAAACGCAGATATTCTCGAAAATGTACCAATACTTTTGGCAGTTGCATAGTGTCTACCGACCGAGTCACCCAAACTGGCCAACTCCCGGTGGAGTGGCCATTTTATCAAGCTCCCCCCGCTCATTCAACGTCAAAACACCACGTCCACCCACCGCAACGTTGTAGCGTTGCATCGCTGAAACGCTGACGCGCTTACCCTTCCTTCAACATCGCCAGGAATTCTTGATTATTCTTCGCCTGTTTCATTTTGTTCAAGATCACCTGGGTCCTCTCCTTGGGGTCCAAGAGGTCATTCATCCGCCGCATCAGTACCACACTCTGGTACTCGCTTTGGGAAAACAGCAGGTCTTCTCTCCTCGTGCCCGACCTCTGCACGTCAATCGACGGGTAGATCCGCCTCTCGGCCAGGTTCCGGTCCAGGTGAAGCTCCATATTGCCCGTACCCTTAAACTCTTCATAGACCAGGTCGTCCATCTTCGAGCCGGTATCAATTAGCGCCGTCCCCAGAATCGTCAGGCTTCCATGCTTCTTGCCATCTGGCGTCTCAAACGGCTCAAAGTTGCGCGCCGCCCCGAAAAATTTCTTTGGGGGGTACAAAGCCGCCGGATCAAAACCCCCAGAAAGCGTCCGCCCCGACGTCGGGATCGCCAGGTTATAAGCCCGGGCGAGCCTTGTAATCGAGTCTAAAACGATCACCACGTCGCGGCCCGTCTCGACTAACCTCTTGGCCCGCTCCAAGGCAAGTTCGGCAATCCTCGTCTGCTCCTCGGCCGGTTCATCAAAGTTTGACGCCGCCACTTCACCTTTCCCCCCGGTCTCGGCCGCAATGTGCCGGCGGATATCGGTCACTTCTTCAGGCCGCTCACCAATGAGGACCGCCATCAGGAACACTTTCGGATAGTTTTGAGCCACACCCGTGGCAATGTCCTTTAATACCGTCGTTTTGCCCGCCTTAGGCGGCGACACAATCATGCCCCGCTGCCCCAGGCCAACCGGCGCTACCAGATCGATCAATCTTGTCGACAGGATCTGCGGCTCAGTCTCCAACTGCAGTTTTTTGTCCGGAAACACCGGCGTCAAGCTGCTAAATTTCACCCGGGAAGCCATCTCTTCTGGGGTTTTGCCGTTGACGCTCTCCACTTTCAATAGGCCCCAATACTGCTCATTTTCTTTCGGCTTCCTCGCCGGCCCCTCCACCAGATCACCGGGCCGCAAGCCAAATCGTCGGATCTGCGTCCCCGAAATATACGCGTCTCGGTCGCCTTGACCATAAGAGCCGCGCAAAATCCCATTGCCATCGCGCATCAGGTCCAAAAATCCAGTAATATTCTCGGTCGGCAAGCCCGCATCAGGCAACACCCGCCCGTCAACTTCCCCGGCAAAGCCGTTGTTTACCGAGGCTGAACTCCTCCACACGGTCCTTCCCCCCACCACATCCGTCTGGCCCGAAGGTCTTCTTTGAATAATTCTCCGCTCCGCCGGCGCGCCCACCCTGACCGGGCCGGTCTGGACCACGACCGGGGCTAGAACCGGGACCCCAGGAGCTGCCAAAACGGCTTCACTTGGAACCATCTCACCGCTCTCAGGTTTACCCACAATCGCCGCCACACTCTCAATCTCGGCTTTTGAAGCCGCCTCGAGTTTTGCGACTTCTTCTTTCTCCTTGATTAAGTTTTTTATGTCAGCTTTGCTACTTTGCAACTTTGTAACTTTGGTACTTTTCTTTGCTACGGCCACGCGCCTCCAGGAGGGAACTAATTATTATTAACATTTTGTTGAAAATTCATACCAGGAAGTAGAATTCATACAAAACACACACATTTAAAATATACACTAACAATAAAAGGGAATCGCCAAGAAAATCTGCAAGAAATCTCTTGACTGGCTGCATTTTAACCGCCGGCAGCCCCCCTGTCAATCAACTAAATTCGCTATATTGACATTTGTATATACAAGCACTAGTATAGATCAATGCCGTTTGAATGGGATAAAAACAAAAACAAAATCAATCTCGAAAAACATGGCATCAGCTTTGAAGAAGCCCACAAAGTATTCAGTCACGACAGACTCGGCTGGTTGGACAAGAGAAAAGATTATAGTGAACAAAGACTTATCACAATCGGATCATTAGGAGAAAACGCCATAGTCGTTGTCGCCTACACTATCAGAAATCAAAACATTAGAATCATCTCTGCAAGAATTGCCAAACAAAAAGAAAGGAGACTCTACCATGACTATACCAAAAAAAAGACTAAATGAAATAGCAAGCTACAAAGATGAATTAATAGATACTAGCGAAATTCCAGAGTTAAACAAAGAATTCTGGAAAAACGCCAAAGTTATCAGGCCTGACTCGAAAGTTCCTGTTTCCTTACGTCTCGACCAAAACGTGCTTACCTGGTTCAAAAACAAAGGCAAGGGCTACCAATCCCACATCAACTCCGTGCTTACTTCATACATGAAAGCCCACGAATCCACCACTTAATTCAACCTTTTCAACAAATTAATCCTCGGAATTCGGGGCAAATTCAGCTTCTCCACCACCGGATCGTAGAAATGTTTCTTTTTTCGCGCTTGCCATCCGAAGCCTTCTTGCCATCCGAAGCCTTCTTGCCATCCGAAGCCTTG
>CAYMQI010000040.1:0-3083 GCA_964392715.1 uncultured Pseudomonadales bacterium
GCTGGACATTTTGAGTCAAAGAAAATAATAAAAGGTGAATTTGCTTTGGCTACGGCTGTGTAAGATTGTTTATCTCTTGATACTTTGTATTGGATATCAAAGCACTTAAAGAAGACACAATAATGACTTTTTACTCCTGCTTCAGCTAATAAAGTCGGATAGCTATTGTGAGACAGTTTATATGAACGAAGGGTTTGGTGGTTTTCTCTTATCTTTCCTAAAAGTTGCCAATTTTGCCACTCAGGATCTAAAAACGTAAAGTATCCTAGTGTAAAAAATAGAAAAGCAAATACCCCTAGGATAGCTAAAGGAAGAATCGATAACTTCTTCTGATTAATCACTTTTTTGTTCATTTATGTAACTTTCTAGTTGTTTCTGCCACTTTTGCCTCGCCAATGCCTAGCTTTATCATTCCGAAGCTTTAGCATAGGATGATTGGCGAAGGGTGGGAGCTGGTGACCGTAATTGGCTCGAACCTAAGTGAGTTGATTACTCCTCAATTGATCCTACAGCTTGAAGCTTTGAAAGCACATTTAAAAATTAAGTCTTTTAAACAAATTCAAGCTAACGACTTATCTTGAAAGTTTTTACAATTTCTCGATAAACATTCATACTTTTCTGATCGTCTACAATCGCATTTCCAAATATTTCAAATGCATCCTCTCCTAAATCAATATAAGTTGTGTGAATTAAACCAATACCTTCTCCTTCAAATAGCAAAGCAGAGTGACCATCTATAGTGGTTTTCTGTGCTTTAGTTAAATCGGCACCGCCAATTTGTGTATAGAATTGTTCAAGAGATTGACTTGCATTTTTATCTTGCAAAATGAACCGAATTCCTAGATTGTAAAGATTACACTCTGGTGTTTTATCTGCAAGACACTTTACAAAACTTTGTTGTTGCGCTTTAGACGAAAATAAATACACATCATATCCACCTCCTGTTTTATCTAACACCTCATATGTGGAAGGATACTGAAAACTAATTCCGAGTTGTTGGTTTGTATAAGTTTTAAGACTACTGTCAGACTGTGCAACCATAGGTGAAGCAGTTGAATCAGCTATTGGGGTAGGAGTACTTAAACTTGGAATGTAATTGTTTGGTTGAGGGTCTGAAGATTGTTTTCCAAAATAATATCCTCCCAACCCAAAAAGGACTGAACTCACCAAAAAAGTTATCAGTACTGGCATCGTTAAATTTGCTTTTGTTTGTGGGGAAATTGGTGACTGGTTTACCTGTACTGCATCAGCGGACGGAGGATTAGAAGTATTGGCGACTGGTTGATTTTCCATAACTACTTAATAGTATCAATTTTGTCATCAGTATTCAATGTAAATTTATGCGATTTTCTTTTTTATATTGTTTTTTCAATCAAACAATCCACCAACCGAAGTAATGCAGATCCTTGCTCATAAGCTTGTTCATCCGTAAGTTTAATTCCATATTCTTTGAATGTAATTTTCTTAAATTCTTCCAGCTCTTCTTTGTTTATCAGCAAGTGATCGTCCATAGGTTCTATTCTCTTTGCCGGTATTATATCTTTCCAGGCTAGCGGATTTTACCAGAAATTCCCGCTCGGACTCAAGAAAAGATTGATTTATTGGGGAGAAATAAAAAAACCGGACTTATGTCCGATTTGGAGCGGGTGAAGGGAATCGAACCCTCATCTCATCCTTGGGAAGGATGCATTCTGCCACTGAACCACACCCGCGCTTGTTACGGTTATTATACCCGATACTCACTCAGGAATAGTTAGCACCATACCCTCTTCTAATACCGAAGGGTTTTTGATTGTTTCTCGATTTGCCTCCAAAATATCATTACCCCTGTCAGCCCGGCCATAGACATTCGTCGAAATCCGGCTTAAATAATCGCCCCTTACCACCACATAAGTTTTTGGCTGTTGAATAAAATCCCCAAACTCATTCTTCTCCGCTGTGCTTGCCGTGGCCACTGGACTTGCTGTTGCTTTGGAGATCTTTAACATCGTCCCCACTTCAATCACATTTGGATCAGAGATATTATTGGCCTTGGCAATCTCTTGCCACAGGTCAGGGTCACCATAAAGCTTCTCCGCAATTTGCGACAATCCCTCTCCGGGCAACACCCTGTATTGGCTATAAACACTCTCTGTCTGATCAGTGATTATCTCCACTCTGGGCTCGAGCCAATCTAGGTTAAACTTATTCCTAAACACCCCATAATAACCCGCCGACAGAACCACCGTCACAATCACCAAACCGACCATCGTGCTGATTAGTTGATCACTACCTTCTATGCGCTTTATCAAGCCATTTAGAAATTCTCTCATGCGCCCACGATAGCCGTTCATCAGTCCATTGTCAACAAACACCACGTTTTATTTGCGGGGCCAACCGGGCTCGAACCGGCGACCTCTGCCTTGACAGGGCAGCGCTCTAACCAACTGAGCTATGACCCCAATTTAGACATATAATTTTACCCCAGTACCAGATATTTATCCAGTCCGCCACCACTCATCCTTTTCTTGCTCCCACACTACATAGCATGAGAGCAAATTTTGTGCTATTCTACAAATAATTGGTAAACTCAAACAGCAATGGCGCCTAGAACCTTTCTTAAATCACCCAAAAGACTCGAAAAACTCTCCCAACAAGATCAAATATCACTTGCTTTCGATTTAATTCACGCCTTTGCACTCGCCAACGATCCTTTAAGCGCCTCGCAACTTCTGCAAGATCTACTCACTTCCTCGGAAATCAAGAATTTAAGTAAACGTCTTCGCATCGCCAAACTCCTAGTTCAAGGAGAGAAGTACCGCACTATTTGCCAACAACTCCATTGCGGCCAAACTACAGTAGCCAAAATCAGCGTTTGGTTGGAAGAATCAGGCGAAGGGTTCAAAAAAATACTCTCCAAACTTCCAAAGCTGAAACAGAAAAGATTCCTTAAGAAGGGCTACTACGGTTACGGTCTTCCCCAAATTATTCTTACAGCCTATGCTAGCGCTACCGCCAACAAGCAAATTGAAAAAGTTTCAACCATGCTCAACACCGCAAAAATCAAAACCAACATTTACCAAACAATTGAAAAAGAATCTTCA
>CAYMQI010000040.1:3183-5393 GCA_964392715.1 uncultured Pseudomonadales bacterium
CAACACCGCAAAAATCAAAACCAACATTTACCAAACAATTGAAAAAGAATCTTCAACACAATCTAAATAAATGATCACCTCGCAGCAAGCTGCGGGGAATGGACCCTAAAAGAGATTCACTCCCACGGTTCATAGCACGGGAGCAAGAAAAATTAAACCACCGTTTTAAATTATTGTGAATGTCAGCCTACCAAAAGCGGGTGCAATTGCTGTATAATGATTAAGCTCATCAAACATCACTAGGAGGCCAATGTCGCCAACAGTCATGATCATCGGTTTAATCGCCTTAGCGGCCCTCGGCTATGCCGTCTCTATCTACAACTTCTTCCAGACCACCAAGGCCCGCATCAAAGCCTCGATCCAAGAAATTGGTAATCAACTCAAGCGCCAGGCCAGCCTCATTCCCAACCTCGAATCCTCCGCCAAGGGCTACCTAAAGCACGAAAAGGACGTCTTCAAACTCTTGACTGACGCCCGCAAATCCGTCACCGCCGCCCAAAAGGACACCACCCCCCAATCCCTCTCCGCCCTCGAAAGCAAACTCCAGGCCTTGATCCCCAAACTCCAAGTTGTCCTCGAAGACAACCCCGAGTTTAAAGCCGACCAGGTCGTCTCCCGGCTCATGAATGAACTCCGCGACACCGCCGACAAGCTCATGTACGCCCGCAGAACCCTGATCGACTTAGCCGCCGACTACAACATCAAACTTACCGTTTTCCCCTCCAACCTGGTTGCCGGCATCTTTGGTTTTAAACCCGAAAAAGGCCTCGAAACTCCCGACTCCGGCGCCCACGTGAGCGTCTCCCAGTCAGAAACTAAGGACGTCAAAGTCAGCTTATAGCCTCTCAGCCCCGGAGAGTCTTTATGCACTTCTCCACCAAATTCGCCCCGAAACTTAGGTTCTTGTTGCTAGTCGTCTTTTTTGTCGTTTTCTTAACCAGCGCCGGCTATCTCATCTCTAAATTCTTCCTGCAAACCCCCACCTATCCCGGCCGCGCCCGCGGCGACGGCTTGATTATCAGCAACGCCGTGGTCGAAAGCCTGCAACTTCTCCAGTTAGAATCATTCCCCGTCCAGGTAAATGTCGTCGCCCGTGGCTACCTCCCCGACCCCTGCACCCAAGTCGACGAGATCCAAAACCGGCTCCAAGACAATACTTTTTTCATTACCATCAGATCCAGCAAACCCCACGACGCCGTCTGCACCCAAGCCGTCAACAACTTCGAACAAGTCATCCCCCTTGAAGTTGCCGGCCTAAAACAGGGTACCTACACCGTCATCGTCAACGGCCAGACCACCACCTTCACCCTCCACCAAGACAATCTTCTCACCACTCCACAACCATAACGCCGCTCTCATGCCACCCTCATCCCTTACCAAACTCCCACCTCTTTCCTACCAAGTCACCCAAAACAAAGCGACCGAATCATCCGGCACCGGAAAATTTCTTCATCACAACAAGGATGGTACCTATTCCTGCATCGTCTGCGGCCACCCTTTATTTTCTTCGGATAGCAAGTTTGAGTCCGGTTCTGGCTGGCCCAGCTTTCGTGACGTCGTCGATAAAGGCGATGTTAAGTTCTCACCCGATGATTCCCACGGCCTGCACCGGACCGAAGTCTCCTGTGCCTATTGCGGCGCCCACCTTGGGCACGTCTTTGATTACGCCAAACCAGGGGACAAGGGCTACTACTGCATCAACTCGGCCTCCTTGGATTTCAAATCTCCATAGTAACCATTGAACCATTCAGCCATCAAACCACAATCCGCACCATCTACTATCTAAGCTCTACGATCTAAGTTCCAAGGTCTACTCTTTCGGTACCAATCGGTAAACCTTATCTTCCCCGTCGCGCAGCCTCCCCCGCCCGTCCCGGTTACTCGTCGTAAAATAAATATACCCCTCCGGCCCCTCCACCACCTCCCTAATTCTACCCACATCAAGCCCCGCCAGTTTTTCAAAAAACTCCACTTTTTTGCCGGTTTCATCAAGCTTTACCCTGATGATTCCTTCCCCCTTCAAAGCCCCAAACAACAAATTACCTCGAAACTGGGGGAAGACTTTGCCCGAATAAACCAGTAGGGCCGCCGGCGCCTCAGCTGGCGTAAACTCCAATATCGGATCGATCATGCCTGGAGCCGACTCCTTGTGCGACACCACCGGCCAACCATAATTTTTCCCCGGCTCAATCAAATTTACTTCATCTCCT
>CAYMQI010000040.1:5403-10034 GCA_964392715.1 uncultured Pseudomonadales bacterium
CCCCCCGGCCCATCAAAACCGCTCGGTCCATGCTCCGTCTCCCACATGGTGCCGTTAGTCAGCCACGCCATTCCCTGGGGATTTCTGTGACCATAACTATAAACCGGTGAGTCCAGTAGGGGATTGTCTCCAGGAATTGAACCATCGCTATTTATCCGTAGGATCTTGCCAGCAAGTGACTTCATATCTTGGGCCAAATTTTTTTGTCCCCCGTCCCCAGTGGTAACGTAAAGCTTCCTATCGGGTCCGAAAGCTATCCGACAGCCTGCGTGGAAGTTGGCCGAGGGAATGTTGTCGATTGCCACACCCAACCGTTCCATGTTTTCACCTCGATCCACCAACGCCAAAACCTGATCCACCAATCCGCTTCCGCTCCGGTGTGCCAAACACACGTAAACCTTCCTGTTCACTATGTAATTCGGATCCAAGGCCATTCCCATCAACCCCGCTTCATTTTCTGCCGTCACTTCCGCCAGCTTCAACAACGGCTCCTCTATCAACTTTCCCCCGTCAACACCCCTGATCTTGCCGTCCCTTTCCGTCACCAAAAATCTATTCGGCCCGGTAAACTCTATATCCCAAGGTACAAACAGTCCTCGGGCCACTTCTTCCACCCGGTACTCGACAGGTTTATCATCATTAATCGTTATTTCGGATTTCACCGCCTGCTTTTCACCTGGCGCCACCCGATTTTTTCCCAAGGCGAGATAATTAGCGCCAGCTACCACCACTCCCATCACCAACACCACAAACAGCAACCCGAGCGTCATTTTTTTCACCCACCCATTGTAACAAACATCGCCCTCCACCGCTATTTAGCACTCCAATTGACAGACTGCCAATGGCATGTTAAGCTAAACTACTCCAGAACCACCTCAAGAAAATCCCTTGACCCCTAGTACTTAATACTGGATACTAAAATCTATGCTCAACATCTACGAGCAAGTCGACCGTAACAAGCAAAAGAGCCTCCTAATTATTGTCGTTTTCATGGGTTTTATTGTGGGAGCGACCTATTTCATGGCTCAAGCCTTTGGCTTCGGTCTCGACTTTGTCGCCCTGGCTCTTATTTTCTCCGGCCTTATGAGCCTAGCCTCGTATTACTACTGCGACAAAATTATTCTCACTCTCTCCGGCGCCCGCCCCGCCGACCGCCACCGCGATTTTGATTTCTACACCGTCGCCCAGAACTTATGCCTGGTTGCCAGGATCCCCATGCCCAAGCTCTACGTCATTGACGACACCGCCATGAACGCCTTTGCCACCGGCCGCGACCCTGGCCACGCCGTCGTCGTCGCCACCACCGGCATTCTCAAAGGGCTTGACCGCACCGAGTTGGAAGGTGTCATCGCCCACGAACTCTCCCACGTCAAAAACTACGACATTCGCGTTATGAGCATTGTCACCATCTTGGTTGGTTTAGTTACTCTCTTGGCCGACTGGATGGTGCGCGCCTCTTACTTTGGCGGCAGCAGGAGAGATCGGGATTCCAATACTGGCAACGTCGGCTCCCTCATTATGCTTATCGGCTTCGCCCTCGCCCTTCTTTCACCGATAATCGCCAGCCTCATTAAGCTCGCCGTCAGTAGACAGCGCGAATACTTAGCCGACGCCTCCGGCGTCGCCCTCACCAAGTATCCCGAGGGTTTAGCCCGTGCTCTCGAGAAACTCGCTGCCGACCGCGAACCGCTCGAGGCCGCCAACAAGGCTACGGCCCACCTCTACATCACCAACCCCCTCAAAAACTTGAAAGGCCAAGTTGGCATGTTTGCCGGCCTGTTCTCTACCCACCCACCCATCGAAGACCGCATCAAAACCTTGCGTCAAATGACTTAAAATTCCTTCCATTTACCATTTACCAGTTACCAGTCCATGTTCGATCCTAAAAAACTCACTTACAAAGCCCAAGAAACCATCGCTGCTGCTGCCCAATTGGCCGGCACCAACCAAAATCCGGCTCTTGAAGCCGCCCACCTCTTGCTGGCTCTGCTGACCACCGACGGTCCGGTCCGTGATCTGCTGCAAAAACACGCCGACAACTTTGACTCCCTGCTTACCGACACCCAAAACCTCGTCAATAATTTACCTGTAGTCAGCGACAACTCAGAGCCTCGCATGGGCTCAGGACTCATGGCTATTCTTTCCGCCGCCGCCGACCGCTCCAAGCAAAACCAGGAAGGCTACTTAAGCCAAGACACCCTTCTCTTTTCTTTACTCGACAAAGACGACCACACCCGAGACTTATTCAAACAACACTTAATCAATCTCTCAGATCTAGAACAGGAGGTTACTGCTATGAAACAAGGCTCCAAAGTCGACTCTCCCGAAGCCGACGCTGGCTACAACGTTTTGGAAAAATATACCTTAAACCTCACCGAGGCCGCCCGCGCCGGCAAACTTGATCCGGTTATCGGCCGCGACGCCGAGATCCGCCGCGTCATGCAGGTCCTCTCCCGCCGTACCAAAAACAACCCCGTCTTGATCGGCGACCCCGGCGTTGGCAAAACCGCCATCGTCGAAGGTCTGGCCCAAAGAATTGTCGCCGGCGACGTCCCCGAATCTCTCCAGCACAAACAGCTTCTAGTTCTCGACATCGCCTCAGTCCTGGCTGGGGCTAAATTTCGCGGTGAGTTCGAAGAGCGCCTCAAAGCCATTTTAAAGGCAGTAACCTCAGAACCCGACCGTTTCATCGTCTTTATCGACGAACTCCATACCATTGTCGGCGCCGGAGCCAGTGAAGGCGCCGTCGACGCCGGCAGTATGCTCAAGCCCGGTCTCGCTCGGGGAGAACTACACCTCATCGGCGCCACCACCACGCGTGAATACCGGCAGCATATCGAAAAAGACGCTGCTCTCGAGCGCCGCTTCCAACCGGTCAAGGTCGGCGAGCCCTCAACCGAAGACTCTATCGCCATCTTAAGGGGTCTTAAGGAGCGCTACGAGGTTCACCACGGCGTGGGTATTAGCGACGAAGCGATTGTGGCCTCAGTCAACTTAAGTAGCCGCTATTTATCCGATCGCTTCCTCCCCGACAAAGCCATCGATCTCCTCGATGAAGCCGCCTCGGCTCTCAAGATCGAGGCCCAGTCAAAGCCCGAAGTCCTGGACACCCTCCACCGGAAAATCACCCAGTTGGAAATCGAGAAAAAAGCCCTCACCAAGGAAAAAACCAAAGACGCCAAGTTAAAGGTGCAAAAGCACGACCGAGAACTCCTAACTCTCAAGGAAAAGGCCCAATCCCTGCAGACCCGCTGGCAGCACCAAAAACAAATTCTCGAGGATGTCGGCAAAATTCGTGAAGAAATCGACGTCCTCAAGGCCAAACTCGAGGAGGCCGAACGCCAAGTTGAGCTCGACGAAGCCGCCAAAATCAAATACGGTCAAATTCCCGAAAAACAAAAACAGCTCGAAGCGCTCGACAAGAAATGGTTTACCATTCCCGACGAAGACAGGCTCATCAGCGACGTCGTCGGGCCAGAAGATATCGCCACCGTTATTTCCCGCTGGACCGGCATTCCAGCCACCAGATTGCTCCAATCCGAAGCCGTCAAACTCTCTCACCTTGAAGACGAGCTCGCCAAGCAAGTCATTGGTCAGGAACAGGCCCTCACAGCCGTCGCCGCTGCTATCCGCCGCTCCCGCGCCGGCCTCACCTCAGGCACCAAACCCCAGGCAGTTTTCCTCTTTCTCGGGCCAACCGGCGTCGGCAAAACCGAGACCGCCAAGGCTCTCGCCCGCACCCTCATGAACGACGAGCGTGCCATGGTCAGGATTGACCTGTCTGAATACGGCGAAAAACACTCAGTAGCCCGCCTTATTGGAGCCCCTCCCGGATACATTGGCTACGAACAGGGTGGGCAGCTCACCGAGGCCGTTCGCCGCCGTCCTTACACCATAATTCTCCTGGACGAAGTCGAAAAAGCCCACGACGATATTTTCAACCTTTTCCTGCAGATCTTTGACGACGGGCGTTTGACCGACGGCCAGGGCCGCACCGTTGACTTCAAGAACACCATCATTATCATGACTTCCAACCTCGGCGGTTCAATTATCCAAGAATACGCTTCCAAACCCAAAGGCCTTCAAACCAAAATTTGGGAGCTTCTCCGCGCCAAATTTCCTCCCGAGTTTATCAATCGTCTCGACCAAACCATCATCTTCGAGTCTTTAACAGCCGACCAAATCCTCCAAATCGTCGACCTCGAGATCGCCAAGCTTGAGCAAAGGCTCAAAGAAAAAGGCTTAAAGCTTGAACTCACCAAAGGCGCCAAACAGTTTATCGCCGGTGGCGGCTACGACCCTGCCTACGGCGCCCGCCCTCTAGCCCGCTTTATCCAGGATCACCTCACCAACCAGTTGGCCTTAATGATCACCCAAAACCAGGTGTCCAACGGCTCCACCATCAAAGTCGATCTAGACAAAACCAGCCAGAAACTCAAACTCTCTCATTAGCTTTCCGTTTTTAATTTTGCGCTTTGACCACTCTTCAGTACGCACTGCTGCTGCATTGCAATTTCCACCTTTTCCGGCTTAAATAACCCCGTGCCAATAGTTCACCGCTTCATCATCACCCAACTCAAGATCTACCCCTAGGGTGGAGCTTTTGCGCATATCAAGAGCCACCCAAAACC
>CAYMQI010000041.1:0-9621 GCA_964392715.1 uncultured Pseudomonadales bacterium
GGCTTTGGTGATCAGATACTCTCGGAGCCAGCGGTCGGGAATGAGAATGTTCATAAGTCAACTGATATAAACTGATAGATAAACAGATTTAAATTGATGTTAGATATTTATCTGGTAGGATTAATCTTTTTAGTTGTAGTTTAGGATTTCTGAAGTTGGCCAATAAACCAATTCTGATTTGTAGTTGATTCATGTAAGAGAGGATTTGGTGATGATAAATGTTGAGTGAAATGTTAGTGGTTTTTGTCTCT
This sequence comes from uncultured Pseudomonadales bacterium, assembly GCA_964392715.1. Taxonomy (GTDB): domain Bacteria; phylum Patescibacteriota; class Microgenomatia; order UBA1400; family CAYNFZ01; genus CAYMQI01. Next base: position 252 of record CAYMQI010000041.1, read on the forward strand.
AGGACGATTTTGTTTTGGATGACAAAATCTAATTTATACTGGCCGATTTTAGTGTTGTCTAATTTTATGTCTACTGGTTTTTCTTGTTCAAAATCGATTTTTTCTCTGGAAAGTGTTTGGCTTATGCCGCGCTGGTAATATTTTTCTTGTAATAGGTTTCCAAGTTTGTTGTGGACTTCGTAGAGTATGCCAATAATTTTGTATGTTAGATGTTCTTCAGGGAAGTGAGTGGCCATTGGTTTATATTTGTTTTGGATCTGTTTTGATCTGTTGGTTAAAACTGTTCCAAAAAGTCCAGGTTGTTGTAGAAAAGGCGGATGTCGTCGACTTTTAATCCTGGTTTGAGGGTGTAGGTCCTTTCGACGCCCCAGCCAAAGGCAAAGCCAGTATATTTGGTGGGGTCGATGCCGCCGGCTTTGAGGACGTTGGGGTGGACCATGCCAGCGCCGCCGACTTCGTGCCAGCCGGATTTGCAGAACTTGCAACCGCGGCCGTTGCAGAGAGTGCAGGAGAAGTCGACTTCGAAACTCGGCTCGGTGAATTGAAAATGGAAAGGACGAATCCTACTTTTGGCTTTGGGCCCGTAGAAGTGGCGGGCGAAGTAGTCGATGGTGCCTTTTAAGTGGGCGATACTGATGCCATGGTCGACCACGAGGCCTTCGAACTGGTGGAAGACTGGAGTGTGGGTGACGTCTTGCTGGCGGCGGTAGCACTTGGCGATGTTGATCATACGGATGGGGGGAGTACCGAGGCGTTCCATCTCGCGGACCTGACCGTTGCTGGTGTGGGTGGTGAGGACCATTTGACCTTTTTTGGAGTGAGCCAAAGCGTCCACGAAAAATGTTTCCCATTCGTCGCGGGCGGGGTGGCCAGCGGGCATGTTGAGGGAACCAAAGACGTACCAGTCCCAATCGACTTCGGGGTACCTAAAGCGGGTAAAGCCAATGGAGTTAAAAATTCGAGTGATTTCGTCGATGGCCTGGGAAATGGGGTGGAGGTGGCCTGTTGGGAAGGAGTCGCCGGGGGCGGTGACGTCGATCCAGTTAGATCGTAGATCCTCGATGGTAGATCGTAGATGTTGGGAGATTTGCTTTTGGAGATCTTGTTTGAGGGTATTGATGAGTTTGCCGGCTGCTCCCCTACTCTCCTCGGGAAGTTTGGGGATGAGTTTGGTGAGGTCGTTGACCAACCCCTTTTTTCCGAGGTATTGGGATTGGAGAACGTCTTTTGGGAGTTGTTGGGAGTCGGTGTGGAAGCGGTCGCTACAAGAATCGAGTTGGGCCTGAAAGGCTGTTAAGGTTAGGTGATCAGACTCCTGATGGGAAGGCTTGATCGCTGAATCGCTGATTTTTTTTTGGGCCAATGAGGGATTAATTTTGTAGTGGATGAGGGTGTTGCCGTTTTCGTATGTTAAATCAGTCAAAGTGATGGCCAGGCTACGGGAGGTGATATCTTTTTGGATTGTTTTGAGATAGCTGTAGTCCATAACACCCTGATAATTAATTTTACCTGGTGATGTGGCAAGGTATTTGTATTCTGGTAGCAAAGCAGAGATGATTTGGCGAAGAATTTTAGGAACGCGTTTGGGGTCTGTTGATGTCATGAGTGTAAGTCTAACACAAGGAAGGTTGATGATTAAGAATTATGAATTATGAGATTAAGTTTGCGGATTCGGGATAAGGCTTATCATGACTGCCTTTTACCGGAGTGGCGTGTTTTTGGCAATAAAAACTCCCCTTGCGGGGAGCCTGGCGACACTTGCTGGTGCCCGCTCCCCTACTTGGTGATGGTAAAGGCGACGATAGATTGAAAAGTTTGGGGGTCGGAGACGACCAGGTCGGCCAAGATTTTGCGGTCGAGTTCGATGTTTTTGACTTTGAGGGCGTTGATCAGGCGGGAGTAATTTGGGGCGCCGTCGATGGCGGAGAGGCCGGCGTTGATCCTCTGGATCCAGAGTTTTCTCATGTCACGCTTGCGGCGCTTCCTACCGTGGAAGGCGTATTGGCCGGCGTGGAGGTCGGCCTGTTTGGCCACCGAGAAGAGGCGGTTACGGGTCATGCGCATGCCTTTGGTGCGGGAGAGGACTTTTTTGTGGTGTTTTCTGCGGACGGTACCGGTTTTGACTCTCATGGTTTAAATCCTGGATTCTAAACACTAAATCCTAAACTCTAAATTCTTAACTCTAAATCCTAAAAATAAGGGTTAGGCGAGGCCGAGCAGGCGTTTGATGCGGCGGGCGAATTTGCCGGTGAGAACGTGGGGGGTGCCGTAGCCTCTGATTTGGCTTTTAGTTTTTTTGCGCCTTAGGTGGCGGCCGCCTTGGGCGCGGTAAATCACTTTGCCGGTGCGGGTGACGCGGAAGCGGCGGGCAACTGATTTTTTGATCTTGTATTTGTACACAGTGATAACTAAAAACTAATAACTATTGAGTTTCTGGTTTGGCCTGTTCGACCGAGTCTAACTCGGTTTGCGTTTTTTTCTTTTGTTTGCCTAGGGGCTTGAGGGTGGCAGAGAGAATTTTGCCCTGAAACTTGGGTTCCTGGTCGACGACTGCGATGTCTTTGAGGCTGTCGATGACTTTGGCAACCAGATTTTCGCCGAATTCTTTCCGGGTAATTTGGCGGCCGACGAATTTTACATTAATTTTGACTCGATCGCCATCTTCAAGAAAGGCGGTGATCTTTTTGACGCGGTTGTTAAGGTCGTTTTCGGCGATAAAGGGGGTAAGTCTGACTTCTTTGAGTTCGATGCCTTTGGCCTTGGCCCGTCCCAGTTTATCTTTTTTCTTTTGTTGGTATTTGAAGTTGGCGAAGTTGATGAGTTTGGCTACTGGCGGTTTGGCACCTGGGGCGACCATGACTAGGTCCAAACCCTTTTCGTGGGCAAGGTTTAGGGCCTCGTCCCTACCTAAAACGCCAAGCTGCTCCCCATTGTTGTCGACAACCCTTAATTTGTCGGCTTTGATGTATTGATTGATTTGATAAAACTTTTTACTAATCGCGGGCTCCTAGAGTGAGTGAGGTTGTTAAGTTGGTGTATTTTAGCATAGGTACCTCTGGCTGGCAAAGGGAAGGCCAACTGCTCCATTGTCCGATTGTTCCATTGCCACAGAGTCTGTCATTCCGGTAAAGGCAGCTGCATAAGCCTTGTCCGGAATCTGTGTGTTTTACGCTCAGATCCTGAACATTCATGCCCTAGCGGGCTTGATCTTTCAGGATGACGGTGTAAAAGGTCAGTTGATGGTTTTGGCGGTGATCTCAGCTTTGATCTTGGCGGCAAACTTGTCAGTGGGCATGACGCCTAGGTCTTGCTCTCCCCGACCTCGGACTGAGACAGAGCGATCTTGCCCCTCTTTGGCGCCGACGATGAGCATATAGGGGATTTTTTGCCTTTCTGCCTGGCGAATACGTTTTTGCATGCTGTCATCGTGCCAAACCTCGGCGCGGACACCTTGGGACTTGAGCTCGTCGCCGATTTTGGCCGCGTAGTCGTGCTGACCCTCAGTGATAGGGATGACGACGGCTTGGATGGGTGAAAGCCAGACAGGAAAAGCGCCGGCGTAGTGTTCGATGATGATACCCATGAACCGCTCGATTGATCCGGAGATGGCGATGTGAAGGATGGCGGGCCGTTCGACTTCGCCTTTCTCGTTGGTAAGGGACATGTCGAAGTTTTCTGGTTGGTTAAAGTCTAGTTGGCAAGTTGATAACTGCCATTCCCGGCCGATGGCGTCTTTGACCATGACGTCAATTTTGGGGCCGTAGAAGGCGGCTTCACCTTTGCCGATGACATAGTCAATCCGGCGCTTTTTGACGGCATCAAGTAGGGCTGATTCGGCTTTTTTCCAGACTTCGTCTGATCCCAGATACTTATCGTCGTCTGGATCTCTGGTCGAGATACGGGCATAGTAGTTAGGAAAGCCCATGCTTTTGAAGAAGACTTCAATTAGTTCCAGAACATTATTGATTTCGTCGGCTATCTGATTATGTCTGACAAAGGTGTGGGTGTCGTCGATGGTGACGGCCCTGACCCTAAGAAGACCGTTGAGTTCGCCGCTTTTTTCATAGCGGTAACAAGTGCCGTTTTCCGCGATCCGGATGGGAAATTCCCTGTAGCTTCGAGGTCTTTCCAAAAACACTTGGAAATGGTGGGGGCAGTTCATGGGTTTGACGACGTATTCGTCCTCATCGATTTTCATCGGGTTGAACATGGCATCATACCTTTTCCAGTGGCCGGATTTGACGTAAATATCTGATTTGGCAATGTTTGGAGTCCAGACAAATTGATAGCCACGACTGCTTTTAAGGTTGGTTAGGTGGTTTTCAATCTCCTTCCTGACGATTAGGCCCTTGGGCATAAAGATGGGCAGACCACCACCAATGTCGGGACTGACCAGGAAGAGCTCTTGTTGTTTGCCAATTTTTTTGTGGTCTCTTGTTTTGGCTTCTTGGAGGAGTTTGAGGTGGTTATCGAGTTCGGCTTGGGTGTAGAAGGCTGTGCCGTAGATTCTAGTGAGCATTTTGTTCTTTTCGTCGCCGTGCCAGTAGGCGCCCGCGACCGAGAGGAGTTTGAAGGCGCGGACGGCGTCTGTTGAGTCGGCGTGCGGGCCGGAGCAAAGGTCTACCATGGAGTTCTCGTCGCCCGGTTTACCGGTCCAGTAGAGGGACACTTTCTCGCCCCGATCCTTGATCAAGTCGATCCATTCGAGTTTGTAGGGGTTACCCGCGAAGAGTTTGCGGGCCTCTTCAACCGAAACTTCTTGTTGGATCATGGGGAGGTAGAGGTTGATGATTTGGCGCATCTTTTTTTCGATGGCCTTGAAATCGGCTTCGGAGACTTTGACGGGTTTTTTGCCTTTTGGAGAGGCGTCAAAATCAAAGTAGAAACCGTCTTCTGTTGCCGGACCCATGGCCAGGTGGATTTGGGGGTAGAGGCTTTTGACAGCCTGGTGGAGGACGTGTTCGGCGGTGTGGCGGAGCTTATAAAGCTTGAGTTCTTCTGGTGATAATTTGGATAATTTTTCGTCTAGTTGCTTTGACATGATTTCCTTTTTTAGGTTATAGGTAATAGTTTTTAGAAAATAGTTGGCTGAGGGTGCCTCTTAGGCCCGGCGCGCCAAGCCGGCCTTTGTGCGAGGCATGGTAGTAGTAGTTAGATGGTAGATGGTAGAGCCTAGATCGTAGGACATGTTTTTTGGGTCATTTTGGAGCGAGCGAAGTGAAGCGATAGAATCTGGGAGTTAGATCCTATCGTCCTTCGACAAGCTCAGGACTCCAGGATGACGTGTGGATGAAATCCTATCGTCCTGGGGACTCCAGGATGACGATAGTGCTATTAAATTACAAAAAAAGACCACTCGGCTTCAGGATCTCGGGTAAGCCCGGGAGGTTCCATCCTGATTGGTGGTCTTGATTCTGCCGGTTCGCTCGGCTGCGCTTTGGTGAGACATGAATCTCTGCCGGTTGGTGAGTCCGGCCCAAAGATCAACTTGTGGTTATTATAGCAGATTATTGGTTGTAGGTGCCAAATTGGCTGTTTGGGTTGGGGTCGGTGCTTGGCAGTTTGAGCTTGTCGAGGCGATCCATGAGGCTATTTAATTGGTCGGTGTTGATTGATTGTTCCTGGCCCAGGGAGCCGGTGGTGAGCTTGCTTAAGTTTTCGAAGCTTCTAAAGAGGGGTTCGAGGGGTGGAAGGAGGTAGTTGCTGATGAGGCGGATGATGACGGCGGCGAAAATCAGGTAGAGGAGGATACCGCCAAGGGCGTGGGCCAGGCCGGCGGTGAAGTTGCGCCAAAAAATGGAGAAAAAAGATCTAGTGTAGAGGTTGTGTTCGGCTTTGGGGTGGTAGTGTTGGTTTTGCTGGTGGTGCTGATGCTGCGGCTGTGGCGCTGGATTATTGGGCATGGGTGGCGGTGGGGGGTAATTGGCAGGTGTGGATTCCATTAGTTAAATGTACACTATTTTTTTATGGGGATGCAATCGGGGAAAAAGATACAAAAAGAATGAAGGATTAAGAATGATGAATGTTGAATAACGCGAAGAGAGCAAGTCGAGTCGAGCCTTAAATCTTGTGTTAAAATAGGGCTCTTGGGGCGGTTAGCTCAGTTGGTTAGAGCGCTTCGTTGACATCGAAGAGGTCAGAGGTTCGAGTCCTCTATCGCCCACAAGGCGGAATGGGCTTTAAAAACAGTTTTATCCAGTCTGGGTGACGACGGAGCGTTCGGAGGAGAGCATAAATTTGGTGCCGGAGACTTTGGAGTTGGCCTGTTGCCAGTAGTAGGATTTGGCGCGTCTTTGTTGGTGCATGGCGGCCCAGTGGCGTGATTCGACGACTTTTTTGCGGAGGAATTTGATGGCGGAGAGAAGTTTTTCAAAGAAATTAAGGTGATAAGTGCCGGGGTCGGTGATTTCTTCCCGGATGGCGGTTTGAGTAGAAGTATCGAGATTGATGACTTCGCGAGCCAGCTTTTGCAGTTCTATCCGAACGGCTTGGATCTTTTGGTCGACTTCGCGCTGCCTTTGGTTGTAAACTTCGACCTGTTTGCTTTCGTAGGTTCTTTGGACTTCCTGGTGTTGGAGCTGTCGCCTGTGGCTGGCTTCGTTTTGCCTTAAGAGTTCCTCGAAGTTGAAAGGATCTTGTTGTTCGTTTGGTTGGGGGTTTTGAGGGGCGCTGGCGCCAAAAAGAGTGTCGACGGCTTGGCCGGCGACGCCGCCGATTAAGTCATGGCTTAGGCCGCGGGCGGTGTTTTTGGCGATGCCGGCACTGGCGTCTTTTAGAGCCTCGATAAAATTAGCCGGCACTTTGTAGGTCGGTTTTTTGGGCGGCTGGTAGGGGTTTTGGTTGTTGTTCATTTGGTTATATAGATACAGAAAACTATCCCGATGGCAGTTTAGGGCGTATCTGGTGCGTATGGTAACAAAAAAGCTCCTTGATGTAAAGTGTTTTAAGCCGAGAGTGAGAGGAGGCGGTCGATGGTCTTTCTGCGGGCCAGGACGGCACGGATGCGGCTTTGTTCCTCAGGCGACTCGAGTTGTTGGCGGGCCTTTTTGTCGGTGACGTCCTTTAAAACGGCGTCGAGATCGGCTTGACTGACGGCAATTTTTAGATCTTTGGTGATTTCCTGGAGAATAAACTCGAGTTTTAAGTTGGCCTCGGCTTGCGAGTGGTATTGGGCTTTGATGGCCTCGACAGTAGTGTTTTTAGCCCGGGCGTAGTCTTCGATCTTCATGCCGAGCTTACTCACCTGGTCGAGAAGGCTTGTGAGCATGTGGTTGACTTCTTCCTCGAGGAGAAGGGAGGGGATTTCCAGCTTGGCGGTTTTGAGGAGAGCGTCAAAGAGCCGGTTCAATCTTTGGGCTTCGTCTTGGCTTTTATCTTCAGGCTTGGTGTCCGGTTTGCCTTGTGCCGGGGTCCAGATCTTGGCGGTGGCGCCAAGGCCTTTGATGGCTTTTTGGTAGTCGCCCAGAGTAACTTGGGGACGCTGCCCGATCTCGACTTCAAATTCCCAATCCTGGTCTTTGGCGGTGGTAACGGGTTTGAAGCGAGGGTTGGTGAGGGGGACTAACTTTCTTTTTTTGATTTCTTCGATGTAGGCTTCTGGCAGGGCGTGATTTAGGGCGTGTTCAACTAGACTCCCCTCCCCCACCTGTTTGATGACGAGGTCGTTTGGGGCATGGCCTTTGCGAAAACCCTTGATGAGAGTGTTTTGGACGGCTTCGCCCAGGGCGTGCTGGTAGGCTTTTTTGAAGTTTTCTTGGGTGATTTTGAGGGTGAATTTCATTCTTAGAAATTAATGAGTAGGAAGTAATGAGTAAGGTTTCTTTTGGAAAAGGGTATTTTACCAGAGTAAGGTTAGAATTGCGAGAGATAGGCCAGACCTTGTTGGGTGAGTTTGTCGAGCTCGAGGGGGGGCACTTGACTTAAGAGGTAGTAGGAGATGGCAAAAAGGGCGATGCCGGCGACAAGGTGGGCGTATTCGACCACGCTTGAGTGTTTGAAGGCCAGGGCGATGCCGTAGACGGTGTTGATCAGTCCAGAGGCGGTGGTAACAATGCTTCGATAGAGGAGGCTTTGGTAGATCTCTGACGAGAAGTTGAGGGCTTTGTAGATTTCGGGGATGCGGGGAAAGATGAAAAGGAGTTCGTGAGTTTGTTCGTAGAGGTTGGTGAGGCCGTGAAGGATCAGGACAACGGAGACGATTTTGGCCAGGTAGTGCTTGGGGCCAAAACTGGTGAGTTCCTGGAAGTTGGTGGGGATGCCCAGGCGTTTGATTAAGCTCTGATCGGTTGTCTGGTGGCCATCGGTTTCGGGGGTTGAGTCGGACTCGATGTGGGCGGAAGGGTCAGGGGCGGGGATAGGTTTGGCGGGGGCTTGGGTCAGGTTTTGGTCGGACATGGCAGGAGAGTATTTAGTAATTAGTATATAGCTAAAAGTGTGCGGAGGACGACTCTTAGTGTGATATTTATCACGCTACTTTTGGGAGGGTGTGTCCTGGTGTCTAGATCCTAAAGTTCCTTACGGCCTTGGTGATCGCCTCTTTTACCTGATCCCAACTTATGTCTTGGTGCATTCTGGGCATTGGTTGAAGATCGGCGTCGGTGAAGTAAACCAGGGATTTTAAGATATGGGCTTGGTGGTAGTCGGTTTGGGGATACTTAAGCTCAAGTTTGTTGAATAATTCGGGCAAAGAGTAGTCTTGGAGCAGAAAATACAGATCGACAAAATCTTTTTTATCACCTCGGGCCGAGACGGTAATCAATCCAGCCTGGGACAATTGGTCTAGTATTTTTTTGGTATTGCCGGGCAGGGTGTCTGTGTGCATTATGAGAGGTAGATGCTCCAAAAATTTTGGGATTTGGGATCGAGCTTTTTGGTGCCAACAAGTTTTCTTAAGTAGTTTATGTCGGTGCTTTTGAAGAGCCACCTGAGCGCACCGGTATCCCCTTTTTCCAGGACTGTTTTGGATATGTAGTCTTTGTGTTTGGGCCAATCAAGTTCTTGGAGATTGTCTCCCCAGAAGAGTCTTAACACGCTTTGGGGCAATTGGTTCATGGGTTTATTAAACCTTGACTAGAGGGTGGAAATCTATTGTTTTTGTGTTGTGCCACGTCGGACGCGGCTACCAAGTTTGACTTGGTGCCAGAGGTGGGACTTGAACCCATACGCCTGGAGGCACACGGTTCTCAGCCCCTCCTTCATTTCGCGATTTGCTCGCTCGATCATGTAGTCGTGTTTGGCAATCGGAAATTACGGCGGGTGCGGCCTCTTTTTGTATTCGCTCCGGCATGGCGGAATTCCCCCCAAACCCCCCTTCCGCCTGCTGGAAACCACCAGCGGATTTTTCGGACGGCGGGGCCTCAAATTGGGTGGT
>CAYMQI010000042.1:0-9543 GCA_964392715.1 uncultured Pseudomonadales bacterium
AGGACAGGATACGTTTGATGCTACAAGCTCGCCCAATCCCGTTGAAAATTATTTATCAAGACGAAAGTCTTTTGGTAGTTGACAAAGAAGCGGGGATGGTGGTCCATCCAACACTTGATCATCCAAGCGCTACTTTGGTCAATGCTCTGTTGCATCATTTAAAAAATGTACCGGGGGTGGGGGAGAGTCTGCGGCCGGGGATCGTCCACCGCCTTGATAAGGGGACAAGCGGCCTTTTGGTAGTAGCTAAGACAAGGCAGGCTTTAGAGGCTCTTAAAGACCAATTCAAGTCCCGTACGGTGGTTAAAAGGTATCTTGCTCTCGTTTCCAAAGTGCCGCAGCCACCGGCGGGGAGGATTGATAAACCGCTTGAACGTCACAAGATAAATCGAAAAAAATTCACGGTTTCGCTTGATGGTCGAGAAGCAGTGACCGAGTATAAGGTTTTGAAGACTTACAATCACTCTTACACTCTTGTGGAAGTAGAGCCTAAAACTGGCCGTACTCACCAAGTGAGGGTTCACCTGGCCAGTATTGGCCATCCAATTGTCGGCGATAAACTTTATGGTGGTCGGGCAGCTGCTAGGCTGTTCTTACACGCCGCCTATTTAGAGTTTACCCACCCAGAAACAGGTAAAAGAGTCAGCTTTAGCAGCGAACTACCTAAAGAATTGGTTGATATTTTAAGTAAGGTAGAGTCTTCAGTGGCTAAATAGACCGATTAAATTATATCTCGGAAGACGACTATAAACCCTAAATTCGAATATCGAAATCCGAAACAAGCACTAAATTCTAATTTTCCAGATCCAAAACATTTGGAATTTGGAATTTGTGATTTGTAATTTGTTTCGAATTTAGAATTTCGTACTTCGAATTTAGGAAAGATGGGGCTCGCTTACTTGTGATAGACTAAAAGTATGAGTAGTATTTTCACCGATACCGCCATTATTTTAGCGTTGGTTAGCCTTTTCGCAGCCATTTTTAGTCGCCTGCGTCAACCACTGCTTCTTTCCTATATTTTGGTTGGGGTTTTAGTTGCTTCAGCCGGGTTGGTTAAAGAGGTGAACCGTCCCACCTTGGATTTTTTTGCGGAACTGGGAATAGCCTTTGCTCTTTTTCTGATTGGTTTGGAACTTCGCTTTTCCGAAATTCGCCAGATCAGCCGGGCGGCTCTTTGGGTTGGATTGGGGCAGGTGGTTTTTACCACTTTTTTTGGCTTTTTAATTGCACGCGGTCTGGGCTTTAGCAATACTGAATCTTTTTACCTTGGTCTGGCTACCTCTTTTAGTAGTACTTTAATTGTAGTAAAGCTTCTTTGCGAAAAGCGTGATCTGGATTCCCTTTACGGTAAAATCGCTACTGGATATTTGATTATCCAAGACTTTGTGGCTATTGCTGTTCTTCTTATGATGGCCGCGTTTACTGGTGGAAGGGGAGGATTAGATACTGCACTGACTTTGGGCGGAGGTGTTTTTTTGGTCGCCTTAATCTTGGTGTTAAACCGTTACGTACTGCAAAATTTTTTTGATTTATTGGCTAAGAATACCGAGGTGCTTTTTTTGGCGAGTGTTTCCTGGGCTTTGGTTTTTGCCGCAATTTTCTTTAAACTAGGTTTTTCACTCGAAATTGGAGCTTTTTTAGCAGGTTTAGGGCTGGCAACTTTGCGAGAGGAGCCGCAAATTGCTGCTTGGGTTCGCCCCCTGCGTGATCTTTTCATCATAATCTTCTTCTTGAGTTTAGGGCTTCATCTTCCCGCCGCCAGCCTTTTTTCCCAAGCTGGGACTATCGTCTTGCTTTCACTCTTTGTCTTAATCGGCCACCCCTTGATCATGATGATCATCATGGGTTCCCTGGGTTTTCGACGGCGGACTTCATTTCATGTTGCTATGACCAGCGCCCAAGTATCGGAATTTTCTCTAATTTTAGTTTTTTTGGGAGCTAGGCTAAAGATTTTGAGCGCTGAAGTGGTGAATGTGACGACCGCAGTGGCTTTAATTACAATAGTTTTATCCACATATCTGTTTAAATACTCCTCAAGGATTTATCGTTATTTTTCCTCGCCGCTAAAGATTTTTGAGCGAAAAAGTTTAGCAGAAGCAGTGACTAGAAAAGAAGATACTTTTGCAAACCACGTGGTTTTAGTTGGAGCTGGGCGTTTAGGCTGGAATATCCGCCAGACGTTGCTAAAACGAGACTACCAAGTTGTGGTGGTAGATTTTAATCCAGAAGTAGTTAAGGCTTTGGAGGCCGAGCAGGCGCCAGTTATCTACGGTGATATCTCTGATCCGGAAATTTTCGAAAAAGCCTGCGTGGGCAGCGCAAAAATGGTTATTTCGACCGTTTTTGACCATGAAGACACCCGCTCTATTTTATCCGAGATTAAAAATCTTTCACGAAAAGTACCGGTGGTTGTCACTAGTGCTGAAAGTAGCGGTGCCTTAGAATTTTATCGGGAAGGGGCTTCTTACGTGATTGTACCTCGGATTTTAAGTTCCCATCTGATTGAAAAGTTTTTAACCGGTGAAAAAATGGAAGAATTGCTCGACGGTAGTTTGCGGAAAGAACATATCGATGAGCTGGCTAATCGCAAGGTAGATTAAAGGCCTAACATTCAAAGATGGTACACCCTGCCCGAAGACCCCTAGTTTGGGGAAAGATTAAAAAGGAAAAACAAAAGGGCCGCTTCTTAAAAGCGGGCTTCTTTGTCCTACTGCTTATAGTAGGAGCTAACTTATTCATCAGAGGGCCGGCTGTACTCAAAGAATTAAATCGTCCATTTGACAAACTTCCAGATGATAAAACACGGACCGTAGAGTTGGATTTATCATTTAGAACAAATTTACTACTCTTTACTTATAGCGAGCATTGGGGGCTAACCGACATTGCGATCGCTTCTTATGAGCCTGACGATGGGCGTTTTAGCGTGCTCCTTTTCAATTTAGAGTTAGAAAAAAACAAACTTTTGCGAAGAAAGGCCCAAAAAATCTTTAGAGAGAAGGGGGTAGGAGGTTTGCAGCGTTTTGTTGGTAGCAGCCTTGGGGTGACGATTGATCGCTATGGGGCGTTTGCTGGCGAAGATCTTAACTTTACTCCGCAGCAGTTCCTTCAGATTAAGAGAGAATTGGAAAGGCCGACTGTTTTTTTTAAAATTTTTTCGACTAAGCAGAAATTAAACAATCTCGTGAAAATAAACGCGGCGACTACCGACCTTTGGAAACTTTTTTGGAAAACTAGGAGTGCCAAATTTGAGGAAAACGATATTATTTTCTTAAAAGTTACCGGTGAAGAGAGCCTACAAAGTGAGGAAACGACTTATCAGGTCAGTGGCTTATTTTTGGACCGAAAAATTTTCGATGAGGGGGCAGCTTTGACAATTCGCAACAGTTCCGGGAAGGCTGGTGCGGGAGCAGTTTTGGAGCGTTATCTTACTAATCTTGGCGCTACCGTGGTAGCGGTGGAAAGTAGCGAGGAGATTGAATCTAGGACATTGCTTGTCGTGAGGAGTAGCAAGCCTAAAGTACAGGGACGCCTTTCATCAATAATTAGTTTTGACAAAAAGAAAGTAAAGGAGGAAGTTTTTTCAGGGGATATGTTGATTATTTTGGGGGAAGATGCCCTTGGGGAGTTGACTTTACCTTAGGGTTTTTGTTATAATATGGGCGATCTCTCTCCTTTCTTCCGAGGGGCGGCCAAAATTAGCCGCCCCTAAATTTTTCATTTGATACTCACACGCTATTATTGACTTTTAGGTTTCTTTCGGTTAAAATTGCCACAAGATTGGTTAAGAAAGAAGAGGGAAGGGGATCCTCCTTCGCCCCGGTAAGAGTCGGGGCTTGGGGTAACAAAGGAAAATGCAATACATTCTTTTAATTGCGGGAATTTTGTTGATCTCTGTTGCGCTGGCTTGGAAAGCAGCCAAGGGACTAGAGAAGAGAGGCTCCAAATCAACGGAAATTGCGGAGGGGGTCTTACTTTCTATTGCTCTTCCTAGGGAGAACGAAAAACTCCCCGTCGCCGCCGAACAAATGTTTGCTAGTCTCCACGGCATCCTCGCTTTTACCCCGGGCGTCCAAGAACATGTCTCATTAGAGATGGCTAGTTCCACCGAAGGAATCCGTTTCTATGTTTTCACGCCAGTCTCGTTTAAAAATTTCGTGCAGAGTCAGATTTATGCTCAATACCCCGATGCCGAAATTCGCGAGGCGATTGATTACACCAAAAGCGTCCCGGCAGGTAGTTTCGTTTCGGCGACAGAACTCTCTTTAGCGAAAGAGTTTATTTTTCCTATTAAAACATTCCGTGATTTTGAGGTTGACCCTTTGGCAGCGATTACTAGTGCCCTTGGTGGTCTTGCGGAAGGAGAGCAGCTTTGGGTACAGTTGCTGGTGCGGCCAGTTGGCGATTTTTGGCAAGACAGGGGCCACGAATACGTCCAAATGGTGCGAGATGGTATTTCTCCGGTTACCCTAAATCCGCAGGATGTAATAATAGACGTAGGTAAAAGTATTCTTTCGATTGGGGGCAACATGGCAACCAATATTATGCGCGGCCCGCAACCCTACGAAGAACCACGACCGGTCCCAGTACGACTTTCCGCCGGGCAAGAGCTCACCTTAAAAATGCTCGAAAACAAGTTGGCCAAGATCGGTTTTGAAACCAAAATCCGCCTCGTAGCCGTTTCTAGTAGCCGAGAGACCGCGACCGACCGTCTCTCTGGTTTGGTAAGCTCTTTCAAGCAGTTTTCCACAGCCGACCTAAATAGTTTCGAACCTGACCCGGAAAGCCCTCATTCTGATGTGATTGTCAAAGAATACCAAGAGCGGGTCTTTCCCGAAAAACAGGCTGGTAATTTCATTTTGACCACCGAAGAGCTAGCCTCGGTTTTTCACCTACCCAATATCTCTGTGGAGACGCCAACCATTTCCTGGACGCGGGCGAAAAAAGGCGAACCGCCCCTTAATTTGCCGACGGAAAGTGCTAATGTAATGGGGGAAACCGTTTTCCGCGATGTCAAGGTCCGTTTTGGCATCAAAAAAACTGATCGACGCAAACACGTCTATATTATCGGTAAGACGGGGACTGGCAAGAGTACATTGATTAAAAATATGATTATTCAGGATATGAGGGCCGGCGAAGGAGTAGCGGTGCTTGATCCCCACGGTCAGCTGGTCGATGAGCTTTTGGAGTTTGTTCCTGAAAACCGTCTTGAGGACGTGGTAATTTTTAACCCGGCCGATGCCGACTATCCAGTTTCTCTCAATATGCTTGAGATGGTCGATCCCAGGCAGCGGACTTTGACGGGCGATGCACTAGTAGATGTTTTCAAAAAATATTTTGCCGAAAGTTGGGGCCCACGTTTGGAGTACATTTTGAAAAACTGTATCCTAACGCTGCTGGAAGTACCAAGCACGTCTCTTTTATCGATCACAAGGCTACTGACTGATCGCGATTATCGAAAATATATTGTAGGGCTCATTCACGATCCTCAGATGAAACTTTTCTGGAACAACGAATTTGCCCGGATGGAGCAAAACGAGCGGCTGATTACCGAGGCCATCAGCCCTATTCAAAACAAAGTCGGCCAGTTTTTAAACTCCGAGTTGATCCGCAATATTGTCGGCCAGCCAAAGAGTAGTATTAAAGTTGATGAAATAATTAATTCGGGCAAGCTCTTCTTCGTTAGTCTTGCCACGGGAAGAATTGGGGCCAATAACACCGCATTGCTCGGGGCGATGATTGTTTCTCAACTGCAATTTGCAGCTATGCGGCGGGTGGATATACCAGAAGAAACCCGGTGCGATTTCTTTCTTTACGCCGATGAATTCCAAAATTTTGCCACTGACGCCTTCGCGACCGTTCTTTCTGAGGCAAGAAAATATCGGCTTGATCTTACTCTGACCCACCAATATATTGAACAAATGCCAGAAGCAGTAAGAGATGCGGTTTTTGGCAATATTGGGACGCTGGCTTGCTTTACCATCGGGCCGACTGATGCCCATTTCTTGGAAAGGGAGTTTGAGCCGGTGTTTTTGCAAAACGATCTAATAAATTTAGGTCGCTACGAAATGTACCTGAAGCTGCAGGTTGATGATGCTCAGAGCCAGCCGTTTTCCGCCCGCAGCTTACCGCCTGCTACGGATGCTATCAACTTGCGGGAGCGGGCAGTTGCTGCCTCACGAGCAAAATACGGGCGGCCAGTAGAGCGGGTGGAAAAAATTATTAAAAAGTGGGCAGAAACCCGCTTTCGAGCTGGAGCGTCTCCGCAACCGCCAGCTTGGGCGGTAGAAGAAGAACAAAAAATTAAGGAAGTACCAGTGGAAGGTCAAGTAAGCACCGAACCAGCCGCCTCAACCGAGATTGGAATTACCCCAAAGAGAGTAAGTCCGATTGCCGCGGAGAGGCCACCATTTGAACCACCACCTTTTGTTCGGGAAAATATCCCTGGTATTTTTGAAAACCCGCCCTCTTCGCCAAGTCAGAGTGGGTCTACTTCACCGCTAGACGGAGCGCCTTTTACAGAAACCTCGGCGAGACAAGCCACTTCAGTAAGAGGTGAAACTACCTTGCCGCGGCCAACGGCACACACACCGCTTGCGACACCATTAGAAGGATCAGAGGAAGCGCCAGCTAGTAAGGAGGTGGAAATATTTCGCTTTCCGCAAATCGGGCAACCACTCCCGGCAGAAGCACCAAAAGATAAAAACAAACCAGGCGGCGAACAGCCAAGAATGGGTGGAGAGGAGGATTTACCCTTCCCGCCAAATGTAAGCGAAAGGAGGTAAACGCTTTATGTCTGCACCAAAAGTTGATTTAATACGACAAGCTTTAAGCGCAGCCGAAAGTAGTATCAAACTAGCTAGACAGCTTTTAAGCGATATTGAAAAAGAAGGGTTTAGGAATAAACCAAAAGCAAAAGAGCTTCCCGGGACGGTGGGTATTTTTGATGGCCAAGGTATGGTTACGGAGGCAGGAGAAAAATTCCCAGTACCCGAAAACTATGCCTCAAAAAGTATTTTAGTGGTTGGTGACACGTTAAAATTGGTTGAAGATGGTGGCGAGAAGAGGTTTAAACAAATTGAGCATGTCAAACGTCACAAAACAGTTGGTATTTTAGCCAAAAAAGATGGTAAGTGGACAGCGGTTTCTTCAGAAGGGTCTTACAGAGTTCTTCCGGCTTCGGTGGCCCACTTCGAAGGTGATGTAGGCAATGAAGCGCTCCTTCAACTTCCTGCTAATAGTTTGCAGGTTCCTTGGGCAGCGGTAGAGAAAATTACCAAAAAGGGGGCGAAAGAGGAAGCAAAACCTGCCCGCATTGCTTCGCAAAGCGATGCAGGCGGGGAGATAAAAGAAACAAAGGAGGTAGCGAAAGAAGCGAAGGAACCACAAGAGGCAAAGGAAAAGGCTGTAAGTGCCGTGAATAAAGAAGAAAAACCTAAAGAAGAACCAAAGGATAAAGAGAAGACTGCAGCTACGCAGTCACAAAAGGGAACTGAGACGCAGAAACTAGAAGATAAACCGGCGACTGGGGAGGCGCAAACGCAGAAGGCATCGGAAGCGACGAGAGAAGCGGAAGCCCCCAAAGAGGCAGCAAAAGAAGCGCCAAAAACCGAATCAGTAGCGGAGGATGAGCTCAGATAAATTAAAATAAATTCGAAGCACGAAATCCTAAATTCTAAACAAATCTAAAATCATAAATTCCAAATTCTAAACAATATTGTGATTTGGAAAATTGGAGTTTGTTTAGTATTTAGAGATTGGAATTTAGAATTTGACAATAATAGATCGCTTATTGAATAATTGATTTAATGCCTGTAGAAGTTACCCCAATAAAAACTATTTCTTGGCCAAAAGTTATTTTAACAGTTGTAATTATTACTGTAGTTACTGGTTTAATCAGTGGAGGTTTGTTTTGGTATTACTACATCCGCCAACCGGAAACCCAAACCTCAGCGACTATTACCAAACAAGCTACCAGTTCAGCCAAACCCGTTACTCCTTCCGCCCAAAAAGACGAAACAGCGAGCTGGCTTTCTTTCGAGAATAAAATATATAAATTTTCATTTAAATACCCCAAAAATTGGTATGTGGATATGGGAGCTGCTGGACACACTGTTTTAACCAACTATAAAGAAGGAGAAGGGCGGGGTTTTGACCCAAAACTTGATAAGGGGAAATTAAAATTAGATTTCGATAAAATAGCTAAAGGGAGCACCGTTACCCTAGAAACTTATGTGGACGATTATGTTTCGAAGATAATGCCACCAATGACATTAAAGTCAAAAACGACAACAATTGTTGATAGCAAAAAAGCAATAATAGCTGAATACGAGAGCGGTTCTTTGTTTGGGAGTGTCTTTATAGAAAGGGATTCGACTAGCGTCTATGTTATATCCTCTAATAACGATTATCCGGGTACAAAGGATGAGTTTTTGAAAGTTTTATCAACCTTCAAATTCCTTCCTTCGCAATAGCTCAGGATAAACTTCTTAATTCTGAATTATGCATTCTGAATTCTAAATTACTCTTCATCTAGGTGGTCGCTTTCTTCGTGTTCTTTTTCGGCCAGTTCTTCCAGGGATTGGTCGTGCTCGGTTGCAACGCTTGGTAGTTCAGTTACCTCCACCTCCTCGATAGTGTCATCGGCCTCGGTTGGTACGGGAGCTTGATCAGCGATTATATGTAAGGCGTCCTCGCGAATATAGGGAGTAAAGTGTGTGGTGCTTACTGGAAATGGCGACTCAGTAACTTTCGGAGAGCGGTGGCTTTCCCTGATAAAAACAGTTACTTGCAAACTACCATTCTTCACCCCATTTTTTGGCGAAACCGATTTTATGAAGGCTTCAAAGCGGCTACCAGCCCGTAGATTAGCGGCAATTTTTTTTGCCAGAGAGTTTTCCACTTTCCCAATTCTTCGGCCGGTTTCTGAAACCACGGTAACATCATTGCGATGGGGGACAAGGCTAACCTCATCGCCGGTTTGGAGGTGGGCTAAGACACCGGGCATAGCGGTGTCGGTAAGAGTGACTACGGCGGTTTTGCCTGGTTCTTCTAGGAAGAGGTCGCCTTTGAGAGAGCTTACCGGTTTATTATTGTTTTCTTTCCTGACAGCTTTCTTGCACGAGGCTAGTCTCTGGAGGTTTTTCTCGGCGATTTGGTTGTAGGGGTCGATTTCCAAAACCTGTTGGTAGATTTTTTTTGCTTGAGTCGGCTCGCCGATTTCGTGGTAAGCGCGGGCTAAACGATTCATTGTATCAGGGTCGTGTGGGTACTTTTCAAGAAGCTGTTGGTTTAACTCCAGGGCCTTTTGCCAATTGTCTTCCAGGGCAGCCGAAATTGCTTCTTGGGTTTTGGGGTCAAGTGAAGCCTGATTTGTCATAAGAGCTTATACTAAATGATAAGTATAAATACCTCAATATGGTGTTTGTCAAGCCCTAAACCAGAAACGTTGTTTCGGTTTAGGGCGCAGATCCCGTTAAATCGCTCCGTGAGTCGTATTCGAATAGAATTGAAAAGGCGAACGGTAAGATTCCGCGGGGTCAAGAT
>CAYMQI010000043.1:0-8974 GCA_964392715.1 uncultured Pseudomonadales bacterium
GGACAAGTCTGATCGTCGTCCCAGTAGCTCCCCCTCCGCTCCGCTTTGGGACAACACCGCGGCCAACGGTCTGCCCACAATCTCACTCCGGCCTACCACTGCCACCCGCACCCCCAACAAAGACAAACCGGTCACCGACTGCTCGTCCAATCTCTCCGGCAGAGCCACCCTCAAAATCTCCACGATCCCCGCGACCGTCGCCGGCAATATCTGCCAGTCCCCCGTATAAACCCGGGCCAAATTTACCGGATTTAGGCAATCCACGTCGCGCCCCTGCCCAATCTCCACCACCAACCTCCGCCACCAATCGGCAAATTCTCCCTTGTCTTTAACGTGTTCCAGCCAAACTCCTTTCGCCGGCTTCTGCACCATCACTCCGTCTATATCTCCGCTTCCAGAAAATGTCCGCACCCGGTGTGCCAGCGACTCCACCCTATCACCAATCCCCACCTCTTCTTCGCTAAACTCGATCCCCACCCGTACCGCCGCCTGTTTCTTCAGTTTGGTGTACAACAAGCTCGCCTCGTCCTCCTCAAACACCACGCTGGCAATCCGTGGCGGCCGCCTCATCTTGGCCACTTTCTGCCGCAACCCCGCCTCAATCTCTCTTGCTTTCTCTCGTCCGTCAAAAATTATCGCCGCCATTACTTACTACCAGCTAATTTGGCAAGCCTCTTTATATTTTCCGCGTCCGGCCCTTTCCCATCCATCCCCGGCACTTCCAAGATCAAGGACAACTTCGCCACTTTAGGGTGGGCGAAAAACTCCCGAAAATCGGCCTCAAGTATCTGCCCCTCACCCAAATTGGCATGCCGATCCCGCCCCGACCCAAACGGATCCCGGCTGTCATTTACATGCACGCATCTCAGACTCCCCCACAACTTCAGCCTCTCGATCTCGTCCACCAACATCTTCGGCCTTGCCTTCTCATCAAACAATCCTGGTTTGTCATTTTGATCTCTGATTTTTGATCTTTGATTTTTGCCAAACGCGTACCCCGCCGCATGAGCATGGCATGTATCCACACACCAACCGAGCCGTTTGCTCCCCACCCCATCCAACAAATCCCGTATCTCTTCCAAATCAGAAGCAATCTTGCCGTTTTGGCCGGCGCTGTTTTCAATCAAAAAAACTCCCTCGTCGGGGGTTTTGGCAATAATCCCACTAATCTCGGTAGTCAATTGTTGCCTCACTGCCCCATACCCCCGCCCCTGATGGCTACCAACATGAACCACTACTCCGCCAAAACCGCCTCTACCGCAAATCTCCATATCGGCTATCAAAGCATTTCTGGATTTCTCAACCAGAGCCGGATTGTCCGACGCCAAATTAATCAAATAAGTCGCGTGGATAAACTTCGCCCCAATCCCCTCCCGCTTTTGAGCCGCCAACATTCCTTCATAATCCACCTTGTCCGGGTCTGCCCCTTTCCACACCCTCGGGCTGCCCGTAAAAATCTGCATTGCGTCGGCCCCGATTGCCCGCGCCCGCCCCGGCGCCAAAGCCCACCCCCCTGCAGTCGATACATGTGCACCAATCAACATAACAATTTAAAACTTCTAATTTCTAATCAATTCCATAACCAAAAGTCTTAAGTTTTTAAGTTGTAATTTTTGGTTCTTCGCTTTTAGTTTTCAGCCCGAACTAAGTCAGTTCTTTAATGGAAACTCCCCACACAACTCCTTTACCTCCCCTTTGATCTTTTGAAGCTCGGCCTCCTCCCACACTTCATCCATAAATTCTCTCACAAACTCTTTTTTCTCTTTGGCTTCCTTGGGCAACTGCCACTTGTGGGCCATCTTAGTCACCCGCACCAGCCAGCCCGCAATCTGCTTCATTTCCGGCTCGGCCATGCCTCTGGTCGTCACCGCTGGCGTCCCCAATCTAATTCCCGACGGATAAAAGGGGCTGGCCGTTTCCAAAGGAACGGTGTTTCTATTGACTACAATTCCCGCCGCCTCCAGTGCCCAAGCCAACACCCACCCCGACATCCCTTTATTTCGCAGATCAACGAGTACCAAATGTTTATCCGTCCCCCCGGAAACCACGTCAAAGCCCGCCCCCAACAACTCCGCCGCCAGCACTCGGGCATTCTTTACCACTTGCTTTGCATACGCTTTAAATTCCTCGGTCACCACTTCACCCAAGGCCACCGCAATCCCCGCGATCGTGTGCAGATGAGGCCCTCCTTGAATCCCTGGAAACACGCTAAAATCAATCTTATCCACAATTCCTCTTCTTGAAAAAATCAACGCTCCCCTTGGCCCACGCAGGGTTTTGTGCGTCGTCATCGTCACCACATCGGCCGCCTCAAACGGTGACTTGCACACTCCCGCCGCGATCAAGCCCGCCTCGTGGGCGACGTCGGCCAGATAAAAAGCCCGCACGCTATCGGCAATTTTTCCCATCGCTTGATAATTTATTTCCCGCGGATAGGCGGTTCCACCGGAAACTATTATCTTGGGTCCAAACTCTTCCGCCTGCTTTTTGACCGCCTCATAATCAAACAACCGCGTCTTAGGATCGGTCTTGTACTGCTCTACTTTCCAAATCTTGGAAACGATCGAAATCTTCTTGCCCGGTAACTCCCAACCGTGCGACAGGTGCCCGCCATCGGGCAAATACATGCTCATAATCTTGTCCCCGGGCGTAAGCAGACCGTTATAGACCGCTAAATTGGCCGGGCTTCCCGACAGAGCCTGCACATTCACCCCCCACTCATCTTCAGATAGTCCAAAAGCCGCCAGCGCCCGGCGCCCACACTCCCGCTCTACCTCATCGGCAATCTCATTACCCTGATAATACCGCGCCCCGGCCTGGCCCTCCGCGTATTTATTCATCATCACCGACCCGACCGCCTCCCGCACTGCCGCCGAGGCATAGTTCTCCGACGGGATCAACTCCAAGGTCTCCTCCTGCCTCGTCCTCTCCCTCTCAATTAGTTCAAAAATTTTATCCCTCATCGCAGTACCAAATCCCCCTACTTACTAAAACCTATCACCTATAGTTTACCAGATCACCACCGCTTACCATCTGCCTTGAGCACATAAAGCTTCTTTTCCCACAGCAAGTGTTTCAATTTCTCCGTCCAGGAAAGCGCCTTTTTTGACCTCTCAAACATCACCGAAAATACCGTCGCTCCGGCAAACACCATCAGCAAAAACCAAAACATAAAATACTCGGCCCGAAACTTGGGATCAAACACAAAGTACATCAGCGCATGCACCATAAAAAACACTCCAAACGACAACTTCATCAACCTCATGTACTGGGCCTGATCCGGGTCGGTCAGCCACACCCCCACAAACACCAACGCTCCGGTAACCAACCCGGCCCCGACCACCGCCACCATCACCACCTTACTGGCCACCACGCTAAAGGGCACCAACAAATTCACTAGAGACAGCAGCGACACGCCCGCCATCGCCCCCACCAAAATCACCACGTGCGACAGCCACACATGGTAATACTCCGAATGCGCAAACAGGTCATACAAAGGATCCCGGTAATGCTTTAAATTAAACGTCTTGGTCACCGAATGGATCACCACAAAGGCGTAAATGTACAAAAACAAGGTGCTAAAAACAGTATCCAAAGTAAATAACTGGCCCGTTGACAACTTCACCCCCAACTCGCTTCTAAACAAAAAATACACAAAACTTTTCAGCCAAATAAAAAATATCGGCAACACCACAAACGCATAAGCAAACTGCACCAGATCAAACCGGAGCAATTCTTTTTTGCCCGTATGCCGGTACAAAAACAGCACAGCAATGTAAGCCCCCACCGGCACGACCAACAGTAACCAAATCATCCTTCAACTATATCACAAGCTTTTTAAATCCGGTTTCCCCTGGTATAATTTGCCCGCCATGACCCAAAAAGAATCCGAAAACTTCCAAGGCAACGTCATAGGCATCGGCAGCGACTTCCCAGGAGCCGGTCTTTCCAGCATTACCAGCAGAATGGCAGAATTTCTCGGCGTTAATCCAGAACGCGACATTATTTCTTTGAGCCGCTTCGCTCGAGCCATTGTCGCTGAAGCCACCAGTCGCAACCTGATACGCGAAACTAGTCCTGAAGCTTGGGATAATTTTGCCAACGAACTATCAAACCTCTATTATCAGGACGCCATTATCACCTCCTGGAACGATAAAGACGTCCCCGAAAAGAATTTGAAGGCCTTCAATGACACGTTGGGCAAAATCGCCGATGAACACCCAAACACCTCTACCTCTCTCAAATCACTCCCCGAAATCATCGCAGTCAGAATGCTTCGTGAACTCATCGAGAGTGATGATACACCAAACAATATCATCATCACCGGCAAACTGGCCACTCTTCTAGAATATATCGTCCCCGACTTTCCAGAACTGGCAAATGGGTATATGAAAATCCTCCTCCAGATTGATCCGGAAATAGGTGCAAATCGGGTTTTGCAAAGAGAAATCGCTCTTGGGGAAAGAAAAAACCCAAAAACCGAAAAATCAAGACTTAATATCATCAAAAAATTAGCCAACATAACAAAGGAACGAATCATATTTGACTGGAAGGAATACGCCAAGGTCTACAAAATCCTCACACAAGATCTCCCTGTAGAAATGAGTAATCTTTATGAAACAGCCGATATAAAAATCAAGACATCTCGTCTTTCAGAACAAGACGTCTTCGCCCAATTGGCATACTACATCGCACACCGACCACCCGCCGCCTAACTCTCAGTCCTGTGAATTTGGGCGCCAAAATTAGCACCTCTAATACAGATCTGTTCACCAACTTCAACTCTTCTGCAATCAACTCCACTTTTCTCATCCTTGTTAGTCATCCTCATCGCCTCCACAGTCCAAAACGACATCCCAGCAACCCCTCCATCAAGCCCCACCTCAGTGTATCCTGGGACAAACACAAACTCGTCCGTTGGCAAACGCTGTATAGACCGTCTACACACTCTTCCTTCAGGTATAAACCCCAACATTGATCTTTTGTACCCTTCCATCTTTAACCCTTTTCCGCTTTATATAAGCCACGATTTTACACCCTATAGGCCTCATTTTAATCAGAATAGGCCTAATTTATCAAAATAAGCCTACCAGAATTGCTGCACGAATGAAGATGAGTCACGTCCATCTGCACAAATTCCTTCATCCTAGACACTGGCACACCCCCAACAATTTCTGCCCTCAGCCACCTCAAAACCTTCTCGTCTCCACAAAAAGGCACCATTCCGTTCATGCCGTCAAAAGCAAAAGATCCCTCAGGATCGTCAATATCCCACCAATCCACTGGTCTCACATTGTATGCCTTTAAATATTCTCCACCAAACCTGTCAATCAACGGCACTATTGTCGGCCTATTCAATGCCCCCTTTTTATCCAAAGCCACAGCCTCCCTCAGTAAATCCTTTGGTATACCAGCATAAGCACAAGTTATTCTGTTAGCCACTGCCATACTCACACCCAACATCCCCACCAAAGAAACTTCTGTTGAAATCGTAAATGGTTTTGAAAAACCTGTTATCACTCCCTCTTCAATCTCGGCAAAAGCCCTCTCAGTATAGCCCTTCGCATATCTACCCGGGCTATGGACTATTTGCCCATCAATGGCTGCAATCACATCCGTTGCCAAAGCCAAGATGCCTGGCTGCCACACCATCCTCGCTTTGAACGAAGCAACTTCCACAGCCGACGTATAGCAAGGCTCCTCAACGCCCGTTTCCATCGCCCCCACAATTAGATCCGTGTATTTTCCCTCGTTAAGGTCCAATGCGCGGCAAACTGCACTGTATTTACGCCAATTTGCAGTTGCTACCCTTACCTCACCAGTATCCCCTTGTAAAAAAGGTGGCCTGTCTTTAGGCTCGCAACTAATCTCTCCCTCTGCTCCGGTCCTCATCTCTACTCCCACTCCATCGTCGCCGGTGGCTTAGTAGTAATGTCATACACAACCCGGGACACATCCGGCACTTCGTTTACAATCCGTGTCGAAATCCGCGCCAGCAGTTCATAAGGCAGCCTCGCCCAATCGGCCGTCATCCTGTCCTTACTGTTAACAATTCGTAGCGCCACCACCTCCGCAAACGCCCTAGCGTCTCCCTTGACCGCCGTGCTCTTCGTCCCCGTCATTATCGACCAGCACTGAAACACTTTGCCGTACCAACCCGACTTTCGCAGTTCCTCCACCACAATCGAATCGGCCAGCACTTGTTGTGCTAACCTTTTTGACGTCACCTCACCTACCACCCGCACTGCGTGTCCGGGACCGGGGAACGGCTGCTGAAACACCATTTCTTTGGGCATCGCAAGTCTGGTTCCGATTTGTCTAACT
The DNA here is from genome assembly GCA_964392715.1 of uncultured Pseudomonadales bacterium. GTDB lineage: Bacteria > Patescibacteriota > Microgenomatia > UBA1400 > CAYNFZ01 > CAYMQI01. Next base: position 6,325 of record CAYMQI010000043.1, read on the forward strand.
TGGTCCGTATAGTAGTAACGCAACGGTTCTAAAAGTTTTAACTTCATGTTCTTGGGCAACCCTCCCACATTATGGTGGCTTTTGATATGAGCCGAACGTTTGCTCCCCTTCGAATGAATAAAATCTGCATAAGTTGTCCCCTGCAGCAAAAACTTCACCCCTTTGTGTTTACCCATCTCCCGCTCAAACAAATCAATGTAAAGCTTACCAATCGTTTTTCTTTTTTCCTCAGGATCAGTCACTCCCTTAAGTCTGACCAAAAATTCTTTCCTCGCTTCCACTACCTTCACCTTCACCCCCAATACTTTAGGAAAATCGTCTTTAATCCGGCCCAAAGTTTCCTCCCGCATTAACCCGCTATCAATGTAAACCGGTATAAATTGTTTACCAATCGCCCGAGCCACCAACACTCCAGCCACCGCCGAATCCGTCCCTCCCGAGAACGCCCCTATTACTTTATCCTTACCCACTTTCTCTCTTATCTCTTCAATCATCGCTTCCACATCCAATTTCTTTGGTTTTACTCCCACATTACAAACTCTGGTAACAAAATTTTTAAACATCTGTCTGCCATGCTTGGTGTGGTACATCTCCGGATGAAACTGCACTCCGTAAATCTTCTTGTTTTTACTTCTTACTCCAGCAAACTCCACACTACCCGTTTTGGCGATCACCTCAAACCCAACCGGCATTTTAAACACCGTATCCCCATGCGACTCAAACACCCTAGTTTCTTGGGGCAAACCATAAAACACATCACCGAAATCGTCAATTTTCAAAGTAGTCGGCCCATACTCTTTCTTGCCGCTCTCTACTTTTCCTTTCAACAAATTGGCCGTTAACTGCCACCCATAACAAATCCCCAACACAGGAATTCCTAAGTCAAATACTTTCTTGCTTATCGTCGGCGCTCCCTTTTCATAAACGCTAGCTGGCCCACCCGACAAGATTATCCCCGCCGGCTTCTCCTTCTTCGCCCGCGCATAAGCCTCATCCGGATCCACCATCCCAACGTCCACCCCAAAATCCCGCACTCTTCTGCCAATCAAATGCGCCGTCTGTGACCCAAAATCAACAATAAAGATCATGGGCTCCTTAGTTATTTTTCCTTCAATCATCCTCACCGCAGCAGCCAACGGGTCTTCAGTTCGCTCCACGTACCCATCGGGGTCCGCCTGCACAAAAGCCTCCTCACCCAAGTCCTGTCTACCTGGAGTCCCGGTAGCCTGACCAATCAGGAGACCCTCCAAACCCTGCCCGCCTACTTCTTTCTTTTCACTCATATTTTCCTCCAACCAACAAGTTATTAATTCAAACCGTCAATAAACTTGCCACAGCCCCCTAGCTAAAATCCGCAGCCGTTGCGTTTTCCATCCTGTGTGCAGGAAAACCGTTAGCCGTAATCAAGGCTTCACCAGTTGCCACATCGCCCCAGAACTTTACGGCCACCGCTGCCATCGCCGGTCTCACCACTTCATCAGGTGTTATCAGTTCGGAAGCTTGATCAGGTTTGGCAATCCCAGACATTGGGTAGACAGTACCCGCACCAGGTAACATTTTTTTTACCAACTTTACGCTCCCATTCATTGTGCTCCAGGTACCGGCAAAATCATCAACAATACATGCAACTACCGTACCTGCAAACATCTCTGCATCCTCAACACTTGCTACCAAAAATCTGCTCTCGCCCCCTGCAGTAATCGGGTGCACTTTCTCAACCACCCTTCGATCTCCAGCCGCAGGCGAAATACCATGGATCATCTTTCTTACCCTCATGATTCTTGGCGGTCTGGCTAATTTAAATTCCTTTGCTAGTTCCAACACCATCGTTGTCGCCAAATAACTCCCAGAGGTTTCTACCGAAACTACCGCTATCTGATCACTCGATAGGCCCACAAGTCTCTCCCCGTCCATTTTTCCCACCAAGATCTTCGCCAAAAGTTGGTTGACCAACACATCAGGGTTCTCATTAAAATCTGGCCAGAGCAATATCCTGCCATGATCCTTAACTCTCGCTCTTTGTGCCAACAAACCAACCACAACCCTCTCTGACTTACTAGCGCCAAAAGAAGCCACAAGTTCAGACGTTAAGTCTTCATAAGCAATCATTGGTTCAGCAACAAGTCGAGATTCCTGCCTCACATTCGCCATATTTGTTCCTTTCGTAAACAAAAAACCGCGCCTTGAATGCGCGGGCTAACCCAAAAAAAATAAAAATAATCTGTTTGCTAAGTTGTCTCATCAGTCAGTATTCGAGCAATTCGATTAAGAATCTAATCGTTTTATTCGAGTTGATTCGAATTTTTAAAAAAAATACACCCACCTTTTGATTCTTGGTGTCACTCCGACCATATGTGTACATATGGCCAGGATACGTTTCTTGGATCAAAAGTGGATGCGGTTACTAAGTGGACCACTTTTGGTCAACTGATTAACAGCCAGTATACACACCCCCTACACACCCGTCAACATGCAAAAATCCTTGTCGCAGCCATCCAAACACCAACTAAAAAATACCTCTTTCCACTTCCTCTTGCGACGGCGCGGGTGCCGGCGGCGTCCAATCGTCAGGCACTTGACACATCCATCTATAACAAACATCTTCAGGCCCATCTCTTCTGCTCTCTTGGGTAATTGACAGCCCCAACCC
>CAYMQI010000044.1:0-8943 GCA_964392715.1 uncultured Pseudomonadales bacterium
CCCCTCCTGGTGGGGTTTTTCCTTGGCCCAAAGACATGCTACTATTAAATAACCCCGTAACCATTTTCCACAGCACCAATTTTCAACAACCATTCAACCATTAGCCCCAGTCGGACCCTGGCCGAAACCATATAACCCTTATTCACAATTCATGAACCTCCAACTTCCCTTTGCCTCCAAAAAAACTCCCCCTTCCCAAACCAGTCAACCCAACCCCTTGTCCCAGTTCGCCTCAGGTATGGTCTCCACCAAGGACTTGATTGCCCCAGACGCCCTTGAGGTCGACTTCAACTTTATCAAAATCGGCGACCGTTACTTGCGCACCGTCTTTATCGCCGGCTACCCCCGTTTTGTCTCCGCCAACTGGCTCTCCCCCCTTATCAACTTCAACCACTCCCTCGACGTCTCCATGTTTATCTATCCTGTCGAAGGCAAGGCCATCATGGACGATCTTCGCCGCAAAATCACCGAGATGGAGGCCGAAATTATGTCAGACCTAAAACAAGGCCGCATCGCCCAAATCGACACCCAAATCAAATTGGAAGACGCCCGCATTCTCCAGGAACAGCTCGCCAAAGGCGCCGAACGTTTTTTCCAATTTGGCCTCTACATAACCATTTCCTCCGAATCTCTCGAACGTTTAAACACCGTCACCAAACAGGTCCAATCCACCTTGGGCTCTCTCCTTATTATCAGTAAGCCCGCCACCCTCCAAATGGAAGACGGCTTCAAGACCACCCTCCCCATCGGCTACGACAAACTCTTAATCACTAGAAACATGGACACTACCTCCCTAGCCACCACCTTCCCCTTTACCTCCTCCGAACTCACCTCAGACCGCGGCATTATGTACGGCGTCAACCAACACAACGACTCTCTGGTCGTCTTCGACCGTTTTTCCATGGAAAACGCCAACATGGTCGTTTTTGCCAAATCCGGAGCCGGCAAATCCTACGCCGTCAAGCTCGAATGTTTGCGTTCCCTCATGTTCGACACCGAAATCATCGTCATTGACCCAGAAGGCGAATACCGCGACATGACCGAGGCTGTCGACGGCGAATACATCGACTTTACCTTTAACTCTCCCATCAAAATGAACCCCTTCGACTTAAGCAGTGTCTACGAAGAAGGCGAAAACGAACTGGGCTTAAAAATCCTCTCGCTCCACACCCTCCTCAAGATTATGCTTGGCAACACCACCGCTGCCGAGGACGCCATCCTCGACCGCGCCCTCATCGCCTCCTACAGAGGAAAAGGTATCACCCCAGACCCGGCCACCCAACACCTCGAGCCGCCCTTAATGGAAGATCTTTACAAATCCCTCGTCGGCATGGAAACCCCAGAGGCCAAAAACCTAAGCTACCGGCTCGAGAAGTTTATCAAAGGCTCGTTTGCTGGTATCTTCGACCAAAAATCAAACCTCAACATCGAAAACCAATTTACCGTTTTTGGCATCAAAGAACTCGAGGAGACCCTCCGCCCCATCGCCATGTTTATCGTTCTCGACTACATCTGGACCAAAATCAAAAAAGACCTCAAAAAAAGGCTTCTGATCGTTGATGAAGCCTGGTATCTCATGAAATACCCCGACTCCGCCACCTTCCTCTACTCCCTCGCCAAACGCGCCCGCAAATACTACCTCGGGGTCACCACCATCACCCAAGACGTCGAAGATTTCTTGGCCACTGACCACGGTAAGGCCATCGTCACCAACTCCTCCATCCAACTCCTCATGAAACAATCTACCGCCGCCGTCGATAAAATCGCCGACACTTTTTACTTATCAGAAGGGGAAAAACGCCTCCTCCTCTCCGCCGACAAAGGCGAAGGTCTCTTTTTCGCCGGTCAAAATCACGTCGCCATCAAAATCCTCGCCTCCCCCCAAGAGCACCACTTGATCACCACCAACCCCCAAGAAATCCTCGACAAAAGGCAACCACCACCAAAACAGCCTCCTCCCCCACCCACTCCCGACGCCCCCCCCCCCCCCCCCCCACCCCTCCCCAGTCCACCACCATCTTCCAATCATAGCCTCAACACTTTTACCACCCGCGTTCTACCATCTACGATCTATGATCTAATCCCCTTCCCCTTGTACCCGGACCGGCATCACCACATGCACAAACCCCTTCTCCTGCGTCTTAAACACTCCCGGTGCCAAGCTTCCGCTCATGGCAAACTGCACCCGCTCGTCGTCCATACTGCCCAACAACTCCACCAAGAACCGGCAGTTAAACGCAATGCTCCCACCCTCCCCTTGTTTCAACTCCACCTCCACCACACTCTCCTGTTCACCTAAGCCAGCAGAATTTGCCTTCATCACCAATCCTTTTGCTCCTATCTCCCACTTCACTATGTTCGAGCTCTCCCGGGCAAATATGGCCGTCGACCTCACCGCCTCCAACATCTCTTCCCGATTACCTTCAACCAGCACCTCTTCCGTACCTGGAATTATCTTCTCATAGGCCGGATACTCTCCGTCTATCACTCTGGTGGTCAACCCCCCCGCCCCCACCCTAAACACCACCCTTTTGTGCTCTCCCCCAAACACCACCTCCACCCCCTCGCCCTCTTCCTCCCGCGCCAATCTCACCAACTCCTCCACCACTCTCGCATTCACTAACACTTTTGCCTCGTTTTTCTTGCCTGCAACCGCCACTCCACGAATTAAGCTCAACCTATACCCGTCCGTCGCCACCACCTCCATCTTCCCTTGTTTTACCTTAATCAACAACGCCGACAACACTGGCCTCGTCTCATCACTCGACGCTGCAAACGACACTAGTTTTATCACCTTCTCCAAATCAGCCACCGCCACCCGACACGCTTCCCCTCCAGCTATCTTGGGCAACTCGGGGAACTCGGCCGCCTCCATCCCCGTTATTTTCGCCTTTCGCCCAGAAGCCACCAGCTCCAACACTCCACCACTGACCGAGAGCTTTACTTTCCCCGCCGGCAAAAACCCCACATACTCCTGCATCAGCTTGGCCGGCACCACCACCCCCCCCTCTTTCTCCACCTTCGCCCCTACTTTTATCTCCACCCCCGTGTCCATGTTGGTCGCCGATAGCGACAACTTACCCCCGTCGGTTTTGATCAAAATCATCCCCAACACCGGCAGGCTCGGCCTGGACACCACAAACCGCGACACCGCCGACACTCCCTTTAGTAAATTTTCCTGTAAAATTTCCACTTCCATCACTTGCTCCTATTACTAAACTTATATACTCTAAACAGTAGTTGTATTAGTAGTCACTGGGGAAAAGTGTAAAAACCCACCTCCCCTGAGTTATTTCCGCCTTTTGTTTGTGTGAACAACCCGGTTGTAAACTGTGAGTTTTTTCTCTTCCCTCTCGGGATAACGGGATAACTCCATGTTTTACTCAACTTTATCCAAATTTATTCCCCACCCCACTTTAACTTATAAACCATTTATTTACACTTTTTCCACAATCTTTTCCACAGCTACAGCCCCAATTTTTGTCGAATCTCCGCCACCCCCTCTTTAACACTATCATCTTTTTTAAGTAACCCCCCCACCTTACCAACCGCGTGCATCACCGTCGTGTGGTCCCGCCCCCCAAACAAAGACCCCACCTCCACCAGGCTTCTTTTGTAAGAAGACACCAACAAAAACATCGCCACGTGCCGTGGAAACACCAAATTCTTTAACCTCCTTGCCCCCACCACATCATCGCTCTCCACCCCATAAAAGTCAGCCACCACTCCAATCACCTCTTCTGGTTTAACCACCCTCTCCCCACCGCGCCCCCCCCTTTCCTTAAGTTTCAAAATTCTCTCAACCATTCCAAGCGACAACTCTTTCTCTTCCTCTCCGGTCAACGCCGACAACTTGGTCAGAGCCCCGATTAACTCCCTTGTGTCCTCAATTTTCTCCGCTATGGCCTGGGCAATCGCCGCCGACACTAGAAGCCCCATCTGTCTTGATTTAATCATAATAATCGCCGTTCTCAATTCAAAATTGGGCTGACCAATATCAATCGTTAGACCCCCCTCAAACCGGCTCCGCAACCTCTCTTCCAAGGCATCAATTTCCTTAGGCGGCTTATCAGAAGTCATAATCACTTGCCCTCCCCCATTCAGGATTGCGTTAAACGTATGAAAAAACTCCTCCTGCACCGTCGTCTTGCCCGCTATAAACTGAATATCGTCAATCAGTAGTAGCTTCACGCTCCGATACTTCCTCTTAAATCCCGCCGTGCTTTTTCTTCTGATCGCGTCAATTATCTCGTTGGTAAACTCCTCTCCCGAACAATATATTGTTTTAAGCTCCAGGCTGTCCTCGAGGATCTTTCGACCGATGGCCTGCATTAGATGTGTCTTTCCTACCCCCACCCCTCCGTACAAAAACAACGGATTATATGCAGTCCCCGGGCTTTGTGACACTGCCTTGGCGGCCGCATAAGCCATCTCGTTGGAGGAGCTCACCGCAAACGTCTCCAGGCTCATTTCTTTTTTAAGCCCCGCCTTTGCCACCACCTCTTCCACATCTCGCTTTAGATCTACTGCTGCCGTAAATAACGGCGCCGCCCCCCCGAAAAACACTTCACTCGTTGATGTGTCTACCTCATACTCCACCGCCACCGCCCCACCCACCACCCTCTCCACGCTCTCTTGCAGGTCGCTGCCGCACCTTCTTTTAACTTCCCCCATAATAAACACCGACGGACACCCCAACTTCAACACTAGTCCTTTACCCCTTTTTTCTCCACCCAAAAATTTCAACTTCTTAATATACGACTCAAAATAAGCCTTAGACAGATTCATCTGCAAATCAACCACCGCATTTTCCCAAACGTCTTTTATTACCATTCTCCCCTCTTTCTCTTATGGACAGACACAAACCCCACTGAAGTTTTCCACATCAAACCAAGTTTTCCACATATTTTCAACCCCCAACAAACCCAAAAGTCCACCCCTTCCTTTGTTATCTGTCCCCTGGTAAAATATCAACCACCAACACAGCCACTATTCATTTTTCTTAATTCATTATTCACTCTCATGAAACGCACCTGGCAACCCAACAAAAGAAAACACCAAAAGACCCACGGTTTTAGAACCAGAATGGCCACCAAATCTGGCCAGGACGTCCTCAAAAGAAGGCGTCTTAAGGGCCGCCACACCCTCACCGTTTAACCATGCTCCCCAAACAATACCGCCTGCCGGCAACCAGTTTTTCCCATACCCCATTTTCAGGCCGTCGCCACCACACCCCACTCTTTACTCTAATTAGCTCTTCCACCAACCTCGGCCACCTTCGCCTCGCAGTTATCATCTCCAAAAAAGTGAGCCCCCTCGCCACCGCCAGAAACAGGCTTAAACGCCTCCTCCACCAGGCCGTCCAAGAAACCCTCGGCACCACCCCCTCAATCGACCTCTTAATCATCGCCAAACCCACCCACACCCCCCCCACCCTCACCAACCTAAAACAAGCCCTTACCTCTCTCCACCTATAATCTATCTCCTATCTCCCACAACCTACCATCTACAATCCAAGATCTACACCCATGATCTTCCTCATTCGCTTCTACCAATTTATAAAACCCCTGCGCACTGCCTTCTACACCAGTGTTGGTATCCCCGCCCACTCGTGCCGCCGCCACCCCACTTGTAGTCAATATACCAAGACCGCCATCGCCAAGTATGGTACAATTCAAGGATTGCTCTTGGGCGCCAAGCGTTTTCTTACCTGTAATCCCCTCTCTTCCTCCGCCCAATAATCCACCATTTCAACACAAAAAAAACATGTTTACCGCCATCAACCAAACCTTTGCCAGCCTACTTATCTATCTCGCCAACTTCTTGGGCGGCAACCTTGGCTTTGCCATCATTGCCTTCACCATCATCATCAGGGGCCTCCTCGTCCCCCTTACCCTGCCCTCCCTCAAATCCCAGAATAAATTGCGCGACCTCAAACCCCAACTCGATCAACTCAAAAAGCAATTCGGCCACGACAAAAAGCTCCACTCTCAAAAACAACTCGAGCTCTATCAACAACACGGCTTAAACCCCGCCGCCGGCTGCCTCCCCCAAATTCTCCAACTCATCGTCCTCATCGTCCTCTACCAAGTCTTGATCAACACCTTAAACGGCACCAATCTCGACTCTCTCTCCCTAGACTTCTACGGCCTTAAACTCAATCATCCAGACACCACCTACATCCTCCCCATCATCGCCGGCCTCACTCAATTTATTTTGGGCGTCATGCTCATGCCCGCCACTTCTACCAAGGCCGAGCACCAATTGGCCGCCCAAACCCACTCCAAAAAGGACGACAAAGCAGCCGACACCATGACCGACATGGCAGGAGCCATGCAGACCCAAATGATCTTTGTCATGCCCATCATCACCGTCCTTTTTGCTTCCCGTTTTCCTTCAGGCCTTGCCCTCTACTGGGTCGCCACCACCGTCTTTAGCATCGTCCAACAATACTTTGTTTCTGGTTTGGGCGGCCTCAAACCCTACTTGGCTAAAATAGGCCTCAAGCGATCATAGTTTAAACCTAAATTTAATTATTAACTTAGAGTTCAGTCACCAATTCGAATAATTCGCTTAGACAACCATGAACTCCGACCTTCAAACCATCTACACCAACTTCTTTGCCGACCTGCTTGGTTTTGCACCAGAGCTAGAACTCACCGACTCCAAGGACCAAATCGACCTAAACTTAAGCTTGGACCAGAGAGACTCAGGCATGTTTATTGGTTATAGAGGCGAGGTCCTCACCGCCATACAACTCATCCTCTCCCTAATCAACCAACACCACACTGGTTCTTGGAAACCGGTTCGCGTCAACGTCAACGACTACCGACAACGTCGTCAGGCCGCTCTAGAAGCCATGGCCGACGCCGCCCTAGAGCGCGCCCTCGCCTCAGGACAACCATCAACCCTTACCAACCTCACCAGTTACGAACGCCGCATCATCCACACCCACCTCGCCTCCCGCGACGACGTCACCACCCACTCCCAAGGCCAACCTCCCCATCGCGCCCTCATCATCTCCCCCAAATAACCCTACCAGACCTTTTTGGTTTGTTCTTTGAACCTTGTACAATAGGCAGAGTTACTTTTACCTTTTGCTTTGTCATTTTGCCTTTTGACATTTTGCCTTTAATTTTATGTCTCGCCTCCTTATCGCCACCAACACTCTCTACCAACTCGCTTCCCGCCTCAGTGGTGTTGCCTCATCTTTTCTTCTTACTCTCATCATCACCAAAAGCCTCGGCGCCTACCAATTTGGCCAGTTTGTCAAAATCATCACTTTTGTTGGTGTTTTTTACACGCCTCTCGACTTCGGCATCAACGCCGTCGCCCTCAAACTTTTTACCAAACCCAACTCCAACCATAGTCGCATTTTTTCCGAACTTCTCACCACCAGGCTTTTCCTTGCTCTCCTGTTCTTATTTCTTTCCCTATTCATCACCGCCCTCCTTCCCGGCACCGCCACCAACGGCTTTACCCAAACCGTCAAGCTTGGCATCCTCATTCTCTCCTTCACTCTTTTTGCCCAGGCGGCCGTCAAATCCACCAACGCTGTCTTTCAGCACCACCTAAGCTACCAATTCACCCTCGCCACCGACCTGGTCCAGGGCGTCTTTGTCCTGGCCTCTGCCTATCTTGCTGTGAGCTTAAACAACATCCTCCCCATCATCGTCGGCTACCTTCTTGGTGGTTTCGCCGCCGCCGCCATTCAACTCCTCTTTGTCAGCCGGTTTTTTACCTTCTTCCTAACTACTCCAGATCTCAAGACAATCAAAAAACTGCTTCTCCCCGCCCTGCCTTTGGGTATTACCCTTATCTTGAGCACCCTTCACCTTCGCACCGACCTGCTCGTTTTGAGTGTCTTCCGCCCCACCGTCGAGGTGGGCGTCTACGGCCTCTCCAAAAAAATTTTCGAGACTATTCTGGTCATCCCCACTTTCTTCACCAACAGCCTCTACCCCTTTCTCTTAAGATTCAAAGGCTCGCGCTTGACTTACACCTCCTCTTTATTTATGTTGCTGATCGCCCTACTTGCCACCGTCGCTATATTTGTCTCTGCCCCCTTGCTCACCCGCGTCAAACCCGAATTTGCCGCCGGCATCGGTGAACTTAGACTTTTAGGCCTCACCCTGCCTTTGTTCTTTGTCACCGCTCCTCTCATGTGGCACCTAATTAGTCTGGGTAAAGACAAAGTTCTCGTACCCATCTATACCCTAGCCCTAATTGTCAACGCCGCCATCAATCTCCTGTTTGTTCCTCGCTTTGGCGCTCTGGCTAGCATTGTCGGCCTCGCCGTCTCCGAAACTTCCACTCTGTTGCTTCTGTTATACTTTGTCAGTCAATCTTATGGACGCAAACTCCTCCACTAATTCCTTCACCATCCACACCGACGGCGGCGCCCGCGGCAACCCCGGACCAGCCGCCATTGGTTTTGTCATCAGCACCCCCGCCGGCCAAATCCTCCACCAGCACGGTCAGGTCATCGGCCACACCACCAACAACACCGCCGAATACCAAGCCGTCATCGCCGCCCTCATTTGGATATCGGCAAACCTCTCTCTCGATTCGCACACCCACTTGCAATTTTTTCTCGACTCCAACCTCGTCGTTCACCAAATCCTGGGTGACTACAAAATCAAACAGCCCCACCTCCAAGCCCTCGTCGACCACGTTCACCAACTCCTTTCCGACCTTGGTGCCCGCTACACTTTCACCCACATTCCCCGCTCCCAAAACTCCCGCGCCGACCTCCTCGTCAACCAAGCCCTAGATTCTCGCTAGCCTTTTGTCCGTATGTCGCCGGCCTCAACCGGCTCTCGCTCACGCCCGCAACTCCAATACTATCGGCTATAAATTACCTAATTAGACCGTTACTGTCTTACCCTGGTAGGAAGCACGTGAAATTGGTTAGAACCAAATGACCGCAAAAACACGTCAGGC
>CAYMQI010000045.1:0-6088 GCA_964392715.1 uncultured Pseudomonadales bacterium
TAGACTGGGTAGTAATCGGTAAAAAGGTTTCTAACAAACTCCCGTAATCTACCCCAAATTGTTTGTTTTGATTTGTTGAGATGTCAAGAATTGAAAATTTCGATGGTTTGGGTTAGGCTTTGTGTATGCCTAAGTTTCGTGATTATTTCAGGAAAATGACCGAGGAAAACCAGGAATTGTTTGCCGAGTTTGCGGCGATTCATGCCAGGTATGCTATGGATAAAGCCGATAACCAGGAAAAGTTTAATGAAGTTGGGGAGAAGGTTCAAGAAGTGGTGAGGGAGTGGGAAGGGCGGTTATGCGGCTACAGCGAACGGGGCGATAAGGCGGTGTTTTCCAAGAATTTGGCAGAGAAGTTCCAGGCGGAAGTGAAGGCGTTTTTCCCATTGATTGATTTTGTTGGGGTGGAAGTGGTCAAGAAGGGCAGCGAGACTAATAAGGCGAATACGATGGATGAGACCAATAAGACGAGTGAGAGAGCTGAGGTAGACCCAGATGTGGCGGAGATTGACGAGATGGGCCTGGAAAACGTGGACGATTTTGTGATCAAGAAGTTGCTTTGAGCAACTTTCAATTTTCATTGAATTTTCAATGACGAAATCTTCAAGCGGTTGGGGGAATAACTACTTTCTTTTGATGGTGACGGAGTCGAGGTAGGAAATGAAGGCGGCGGGGGTGTCTTCGACGAGGAAGCGTTGGAAGTCGAGGTAGATTTCTTTTCTTTTGGCGGGGTCGACCTCTTTACGGCCGTCTTCGAGGAGTTTGTCGACTTTGGCGTTTTGGTAGCCGGTGATGTTGCCGACTTGGGTGGAGTGCCAGAGCAAATACTGATCGGGGTCCTGGGGAATCTGTTGGCCGACCAAGAGGGCGTCGTAGTTGTTGGTGTCGGGCAAGTTGAGGACCTTGATTTTGACGGTGATGCCTAATTGTTCCCAGGAAGTTTTAATTTTCTCGGCTAGTGCCTGGTAGGTGGGAGTGGTGATCAGCTCGAGAGTAAAGTCGGTTTGGAGGTTTTCGAGTAGACTTTTGGCGGTGTCGAGGGAGTAGTCGTAGGGTTTGACCTTGGGGTTGAAGGCCCAGGATTTGGGGCTTTCGGGGCCGAGGGCGCGGCCGTCGCCCGCGGGTTTGTCGGGGATGGTGTAGGTTAGAGCCTGGCGGATGCTTTTGTCGGTTAAGTTTTGGTTTCTGGTGTTAAAGAAAACTGCCAGGTAGCGCGAGGTGTTGAGGGAGCGGTCGATGGTGACGTTGTTCCAAGTGACCAGTTCTCCGGGGTCGGTGATATCTTCGAGGACGTCGACTTCAGCCAGCTTAAAGGCGGTACGGGCGGCTTTTTCGGTGGTATAGAAGCGGTAAACGCGTTTGTCGGTTTTGGAGTCGAGGGTGATCTTGTCGAGGTAGTTGCCGGAGAAGGAGAGTTTGGTGATGCGGTAGTTGCTGGTACCGACGATGTCGGTCCGGTTGATGAGTTGGAAAATGGAGGTCTTGGTACGTTTGAAGATGGGTTGGCTGACGATGTTGGGGAAAGGAGCAAAAGGTTCTTGGAGGTGGAAAACGACGGTGCGCTCATCCGGGGCCTCGATCTGGACGTCTTTGAATGAGTATTGGATATCGCTGGCGACTAAGGGAGTGCCGTCCTGCCAGGTGAGGTTGTCTTTTAAGTGGAAGACGTAGGTTTTGCCGTTGTCTTGGATTTGCCAGTCGCGGGCCAAGTCGGGTTGGGGGGAGCCGGTGTCATCGAGTTGGGTCAAGCCGTCGCTGACTAAAATCTGGATGTCCTTGGGGAGGTTACCCAAGGAGGAGTCAAAGACTACCCGGCCAACGTAAGTGGTGGGCTTGGGTTTGGGGAGGAGCTTGATGATCCTGGCGGATTGGTTGTAGCTGACGGCGCCTAAGATGGCGGCAAGGATGAGGATAATAAAGTGTTTTTTGGCGAAGGATTGAGAAAGCCAATAAAAATAGCGGAGTTTTTTCATATTGACCGAATGACTCGAATTGTCGCAAATTGACTCGAATTGTGGCTCGAGTGTTTATGTTTGATTATATAACAGATGGGATTTAGGTGAGAGCAAGGAGGGAGGTGAAGGCGAAGAGGACGGCTAGGATGATGGTGGCGCGAAAGAGGACTATTTCCAGGCCGCGCTTAGAGTGGTAGCTGCCACCGCTGCCGCCGAAGGCGCCACCCAAACCAGAGCCTCGGGATTGGAGGAGAATGGTGACAATAAGCAAGGAGGCGATGATGATTTGCGCAAGGTAGACGATCATGGAAGTATTTTAGCACGGATTAGAACTGCGCTACATCGCTGCAGTGCTGCAACGTTGCAACGAGATTGTTATTGTTCTGATTTGAAGATCCAGTGGAGGAGGTTGTTGGTGGCACTGATAGCAAAAGAGACGGCGATGAGGGAAGTTAATCTGCCTAGATAGACGCTGGGGAAGATGACGCCCAGAAAAGTGAAGGAGGCGATGGTGAAGGGGCCGATATGAAAATCGGCGACGGTGATGGTGACCAAGTAGATAACAATGACGGTGGTGACCCAGCGCAGTAGGCCAAGGGACATAAAGTTGATGGGGATGAAGAGGATGTTTAGGATGGGTTTGACGGTGGCATTGAGGAGAGAGAGGACCAGGGCGGCGGCGAAGATGGTGGGGGCGTGGTGGGAGTAGTTGACGCCGGCGACAAAACTGGCGACGAGCCAGAGGGTGAAAGCGTTGAGGAGATAAGTTTTGAGCAGGGAGCGCACGGGAAAATTCCAAATGCTGAATTCTAAATTACAATCACAATAACATTATATAGCTTTTGTGCTCCAGTCGTTGGTGATGGATTTGGTGCGCAGGTGTTGGTGGTAGTTTTTGGCGAAGCGGTGGGCTTCATTCCTTAAGTGTTGGATAAGTGAGGAGGCTGGTTCGCCTGGCTTGAGGGTGACGGAGATGTAGTTAAGTTTGGTTTGGCGGGTGAGGGGACCTTTGAAGCCGACCGGCGGCTTGGGGATAAGCAGGCGGTCGGGGTGTTTGACGATGGAGACGGTGGGGTGGCTGGTGCCAAGAATGGCGAGGGCGGCTTTGAGTTGGGTGCGGCCGCCGTCGATAATAAATAAATTCGGATAAGGCCATTCTGGGTGGTTCAGGCGGCGGGCGAGGACCTCTTTGATCATGGCGGGGTCTCCCCCACTCTGGGTGTACCTGATGCGGAAGTGGCGGTATTCGTCCAAATCCGGTTGTCCAGAGGTAAAAACGACCATAGAGGCGGTTGCGTTGGTACCTTGGGTGTTGCTGATATCGTAGGCCTCGAGGCGGGTGAGGGGGTAGGAAGCAGAAACAAAACCAGTGTCGTGGAGAATTTTTCGCAGGGCTGCCAGGCGGGCGGTGCCGCGGTCGGCTTCGATGACGGGCAGAGACAGGTCCAGACTATGGTTGAGCTCTGGGGAGTAGAGTTCTTCGAGGGCGAAAATTTGGTCGCGGGCGGCTTGGGCTTGTTCATACAGTTTTTGGTCTGAATAGGAGCGCATGTGGGTTTTAAGATTTTTGAGGAGGGTTTTTTTGCGGCCTCTGAGGAAGAGGCGGAGATGGCCGATCATATCAGCGTAATCTTCTGGGCTGATCCAACCGGCACAGGCGCCAGAACAAAGCCCCAGGTGGGTGTAGAAACAAGGACGGCGGTGTTTTTTTTGAGTGGGAGAGGCGGTACAGAATTTGAAAGTGCGGCGGGCGAGCTTGACGATGCGTTTGGCGGTGAGGCCGGAGGAAAAAGGGCCAAAAATGTTGCGGGCGGAAAGATGGGTGTAGCTGGTGGTCAAGGTCTTTTTGCGTACCGGCAGGAGCCGAGGGTAGGCTTCGGTGGTGAGTATTAGGTAGAGGGGACTTTTGTCGTCTTTGAGGAGGATGTTGAAGGGGGGTTGGTGGAGCTTGATCAGTTCTGCCTCGGTGAGGATGGCCTCGAGTTCTGAACTGAGTATTTTGAAGTGGACGGCCCGGGCCAAGTGGACGAGCTTGTGGGTCCTCGGGTGGTGGCGGGTAATTTGGGTGTAGGAGCGGAGGCGGTGTTTGAGGCTTTTGGCCTTGCCGACGTAGAGGATGTTAGCGGCCGCGTCGGTGAACCAGTAAACTCCAGGTGATGAGGGCAAAGACGATAAGGACTGTGCCCAGGCCAAGGATGGTGAGGGTGAGCTGCCGGCTGGTGAGGTGGAGGGTGGGGGTGAATTCATATTGGGTCTGTTGACCTAGATAAGAAATATTGAGGATAGCGGGGCGGGTTTGGAGGGGAGAGGGTGGCTTTAGGTTGAATTTTAACTCCTCCTCCCCAAAGGGCAAAATAAAGGGTAGGTTGAGGGTGCTGGAGCCGGGAAATTGATAATTCTGCGAAGAAAGGGCGATGTCGGTGTTGTAAAGAGCAAAACCGGAGCGGTTGGTAATGCTAAGGTTTCCGGGGGCGGTTAGGCCGAGGAAGTGGAGTGGGGAGACGGTGGTGGCGAAGCTAAGGTCTGGCTTAAACTCCGGATTTTGGTCGGTGAACTCGACCAAAATATCTTTGCTGGTAGTGTCCTGATATTTGTAGTAGCCGGCGGCGTAGGGGGTGGAGGAACTCTGCCCATGGACGGCAAAGACGAAGTGGTTTAAATCGAGAACGGAGAAGTAGTCGATGCCGCCGGTGGTGTTGCCCCAAGTGGGGTCGATGGGGACCCAGACTTTGCGGTCGCGGTCGTAGTACTCGGGCCAGGCATGGAGGACGTCTTGAACCAAACTTAAGGGGCGCAGTTTCGAGTTTTGGGTGTAAGCAAAGCCGTTTAATTCCCGGGCCGGGATGCCGGCGGCGCGGGCCAGGGTAATGAAGGTGTCGGTAAACTCCTGGCAAATGGCGCTAGTGGGTGATTTGAGGGCATCGGCCGCGCCCAGGCGGGTGACGGCACCGTCCAAGCGTTGGTAATCGTAGGAAAAGTTGTCGACTAAGTAGTCGTAGATGGCTTTGGGGGTTTTGAGGCGGTCGGCCAAGTCTTTGATCTCGGGGGCGTTGACCGGCCAGTAGGGTTGTTCGGTCAAGTAGCGGTCCAGGTTTTGGTCGGCTGGGGGGATGGGGACTTGGGGTTTGAGAAAGATCTCGGCTTGGCCTTGGGCGATGACGTCGAGGCGTTCCTTGGGCTTCAAGGTGTAGGTGGCCAGCCAATTGCCGTCGGGGTCGGCGGTGACGCGTTCGGGCTTGGGGTCAAGGTTGGTGTAAAGGAGTTTTTGGTAGGAAGTATCCGGTGGGAGGGCGATTTGGGTGATGCCCCGGCTGGTGGTCGGGTTCTCGAGGTGGTAGTTTAGGGTAAATCTAAAGACTTGTTTGTCGCCGTAGAGGGCGGTAATACCTTGGCCTTTGGTGGCGTCTTGGGTGAAGGTTAAGATATTGTTGCCGTCTTTTTGGGAGACGGAGTAGGACTTGGGAGTGACGATGGAGGGGTCGCCGAAAGACTGGGGAACAATAATGTTGACGGAGTAGTTTTCGATGCCGGAGTCGCGGCTTAAGCGGGGGATATTGACTTCGAGGACGTGGCCGGTTTTGGCGGCGATATCGAGATTTTGATAGGAGATGGTAAAGATGTGGGCTTTGCCTTTGCCGACGATTTTGTCGCTGAAGTTTAAGGTGATGGCGGTAGTGTTTTGGGTTTGGGTGCTCGTGTGGGGGATGGTTTGGCCAGCGCCGTCCTTGATGGCGATGTTCTTGATGCGGGTGGAGCCGACCTCGAGGGCGTACTGGGTGGCGTAGATGTTGCTGAACCTGTTGGTGAGGGTGACGTGTTGGGCGACGTCAGTAGCGCCGTCCGGGGCCACGGTATAAGTGGCGGTGAGAGTAGTTTCGAACTCTTGGGAAGCGCGAACCTGACTGATAGCTAGTAAACCGTAAACAGTAACTAGGAGAAGAAAGGGGATAATTTTCTTGATGTAAAGAAAAAACTTAAAAATCATATGGTAAGTTTACAGGCTGAGATCGAAAATCTAAATGGGGATAGAGAGGACAATCCTAGAGCAAAAAAGATCGATGGGCAAGGCTAGAGGAGTTTTTGGAGGAAAGGGCCGGTTTGAGAGTCTTGGTTTTGGGCGATTTCCTGGGGAG